>NZ_CDRTCT010000028.1:0-82035 GCF_977054455.1 Parabacteroides sp.
TGTGGGGAAGCCTCGGTTGACACCTATGGGGATCGAGGCTTCCCCACCTATAGGGACACCACGGTCGACACCTATGGGGATCGAGGTACCCCCACCGGTGGGGGCACAGGGATTCTCACCTATGCCGCCTTCTTGTGTATGTTGAATTGTAAATTTAGATTAAGATGAGAAAGTATCTATTGCTATTATTGTTGGCCGGGTGGTTCGTTTCCGGCCGGGCCGAATCCGGCTGGAAAGCCCATTGGATCAATACGGAACGTTGCCAGAGCGCGACGAATACCTGGCTGGCTTTCCGTAAAACCGTCCATATAGACAAGGTTCCGCAAACACTTACCGCCCGCATCGCTGCCGATAGCAAATATTGGTTGTGGATAAACGGCCGTTTGGTCGTCTTCGAAGGCGGATTGAAACGGGGACCTTCTCCTTATGATACCTATTACGATCCGGTCGAGATCGCTCCTTATCTGCAAAACGGCGAGAATACGATTGCCGTGCTGGTCTGGCATTTCGGCAAGAGCGGGTTCAGCCATGTGAACAGCGGGCTGGCGGCTTTGCTGTTCGAAGCGGTCGCTCCCGGAATCGAGATCGTTTCCGACAAGAGCTGGCAATGCGCCGTATATGATGCCTATCAGAATACGGGTGCTCCCTATCCGAATTACCGCCTGCCGGAAAGCAACATCCGTTTCGATGCCCGGATGGAGATGTCCGGATGGAACCGGCCCGGCTATACGGGCAGAATGCCGAGGTGATTTCGCCTGTCGGGGTCGCCCCTTTAGGCAAGTTGGTCGAGCGTCCGATACCCTTATGGAAAGACTATGGCTTGAAACCGTATGCCGGTGTCCGCCGGTCGGCTGCCGGCGATACGCTTTATTGCCGCTTGCCTTATAACAGCCAGGTGACTCCTTACCTGAAGGTGGAAGCTCCTGCCGGCAAGGTGATCCATATCCGGACGGACAACTATGAGGGCGGCTCCCAATACAACGTCCGCGCCGAATATGTCACGCGTGACGGCGTGCAGGAATATGAGAGCTTTGGCTGGATGAACGGCCACGAGATGCTGTATATCCTGCCGGAAGGCGTGAAGGTGTTGGATGTGAAATTCCGGGAGACCGGCTACAATGCCGAATTTACGGGTTCTTTCAGTTGCAACGATCCGTTTATGGACGAACTCTGGAAACGTTCGGCCCGCACCTTGTATATCACGATGCGCGACAGTTATATGGATTGTCCGGATCGCGAACGGGCGCAATGGTGGGGCGACGAGGTGAACGAATTGGGCGAGGCTTTCTATGCCCTTTCTCCCTCCAGCCATAAGCTGGCGCTGAAAGGCATCCACGAGCTGATGAACTGGCAACGCGAAGACGGTGTGATCTTCGCTCCGGCCCCGGCGGGCAACTGGCGGAAGGAACTGCCGTTGCAAATGCTGGCTTCGGTGGGCTGGTACGGTTTCTATACCCAGTATTATTATAGTGGCGACAGCAGTTTCGTCGCCGGTATTTACGACCGCATGCACCGCTACCTGCACGAGGTATGGCAAGTCGACAAGAGCGGCCTGGTCGTCGAGCGCGACGGCGATTGGAGCTGGGGTGACTGGGGCGAGAACATCGACATGGGCGTATTGTCCAATTGCTGGTACTACTTGGCGTTGAAGGCAGAGAAGGCTTTTGCCCTCCAACTCGGCAAGACGGCCGATGCCGGCAAGATCAGCCGCATGATGTACAGCATCGAGAAATGCTTCGACACGAAGTTCTGGACAGGATCAGCCTATCGTTCCCCCGGCTATAAGGGAGAAACGGACGACCGTGCGCAGGCGATGGCTGTCGTTTCCGGCTTGGCTTCCGCCGATAAATACCCTGCCTTAGTTAAAGTCTTGAAGAAGGAATATCATGCCAGCCCGTATATGGAGAAGTATGTGCTCGAAGCCTTGTTCCAGATGAATGAACCGGCGTTTGCCTTAGAGAGGATCAAACAGCGTTATGCGAAAATGATGAATTACCCCGAATATACGACTTTGTTCGAAGGCTGGGGAATCGGCCCGGACGGTTTCGGCGGCGGCACGATCAACCATGCCTGGAGCGGCGGCCCGCTTACGCTGCTGAGTCAGAAAGTATGCGGAATAGAACCGACTTCCCCAGGTTTCCGCTCCTTCAAAGTCTGTCCGCAGATGGGAACTCTGACCGATGCCTCCGCCACGATCGACACGCATTTCGGCAAGATCGAGGTGTCGCTGAAACGGAAGGGAAAAGAGATTCAGGTCGCCCTTTCCGTCCCCGAAGGGACGACTGCCGAAGTCCCGGTGTCGAAAAGCCGGATGAAACGGTTGGAAGCAGGCGAACATTCGTTTGTCATTCCTGTGTTATAATATTGTCATTCCGGAATAAAGTAAGGAAAAGAGGGCGTTCAGCCCTCTTTTTTGCGGTGTGCCTCGATTTCTTGAATAAGCTTCTCCTTGTTTTGATGCTTCGCCGTACTCATATCGAAATGCAGCACAGGATGTTCAATCCACTCTTTTCCCAGACCGTACTTTCTTATATACTCTTGCAAGGCTATCATTTATTCCTTAAAATACAAATGGTTGTATAAAGATTAACTTTGCGGTAGATGGTAGGAGGAGAATGGTTTTATCCTTTGTGTGGTTTGTGAGAAAAGTTTATGTGCTAAAAGCAGTATAGTAACTAAAAAAATGGTAGTTTTGCCATGTCTCCCTTACGCCGAAGCCAGACCTGCTAAGGATGGTGCGGATGGGAGGGACGCATCAATTATTGTTTGTTAGGCCATGACAGATAGAAAAATAGAAGACAGAATGATATTCGCCTCTTCCTGCGTGGAGAGTGCGGCACGGGCATTGGGCATTTCGGCAAAGGAAATGTACAAACGAATGAAGCGTGTGGATTTGATTAACGGCTACATCCTGAAACATTACGAGGCTATTCATTCTGAAAGCCGGGAACATGTGACAGAAGACATATTGGGGTGTTTGCAAAATTGGGAGAAAGATAAGTTTGGAAAGGAGGAAGTCGTTGTATGATTGTATATCACGGTGGAACTGATATTATAACACAACCGATGGTTCGGCTTGGACGAGATAAATTGGATTTTGGCAAGGGGTATTATGTGACTGATATTTTAGAACAGGCAGAAACGTGGTCGAGAAGAGTTGCGGATTACAGAAAACGTTCTCCTATAGTTTGTAAATATGAGCTTGATTTGGAGGTGATAAAAGTAATTTTTCGTTACAAGAAGTTTGATGGTTATAACCTCGAATGGCTAAAATTCATAGTGGAAAACCGTCGTGGCGGTGCTGCTTGGAAGGATTATGATCTGATAGAAGGCGGTGTTGCTGATGATCGTGTCGTGGATACGGTTGAACTTTTTATGGGAGATTATATAAGTGCTGAAGCTGCCATAGAACGGTTGAGGCATTTTGCTCCCAATAATCAGTTTTGTATTACCAATCAGCAAATAGCCGAACAATATTTGACATTTGTAGAATCATTTATTCCTAAAACAAAATAAAACCATGTTAAGCGATATATTACTTTGGAATAAAATCGGGCGAATCGTGACACAAGTGCATAAGGCATTGGACATCACACCTGAAAGAGCTTTTGATCTTTTTTATGAGTCGAAAACCTGCGAGCGGTTACATGATCCGCAGGATTATCTCTATCTGATGGGTGACTTATACATCGTAGACGAACTCATACTGGAATTGCAGGGGAGATGAAATAGGATAAAAACTGCATTTAAACCATCTTTTCTAACAATCCAAACCAATATATATGTTGTACAGCATCCTTATATTGCCTACTTTTGCGCCCAAGTAGGAATAGGTTTTATCAAGAGAGATGGCAAAGAGAAAAAGCGTAAGGAAACCGCGGAAAAAGGTTCAGAAGACTTCAGGCTTCCTTTCCACAGTGAAGTGGATGTTTATGGGGGCGTGTATCGTGGTGGCTTGTTTTATAGGGTTTCTGTTTATATATGATTACTTTGCTCCGGCGACCGGACATGAACCGGCGGCTTTGGAGAAAAAGGGACAGGAGGCAGTTTCATCTAAAAAAGCTGTAAGCCCTCTGAAAGAAAAGACACCGGAAAAGTCGCCAGTGAAGAAAGTTCCTGCAAAAGAAACCGTTGCCAATAAAGCTCCAGCCAAATCTTCCACAAAGACATTTAAGATCCCCGCAAATACGGAGATACCCCGCTTAAAGGCAAAACGCCGGGAGCAGGTTATCAAGCATGAAGGATATACGGTCTCTTACAATTCCGAATATCGGATTGCCAACTGGGTCGCATACGAACTGACGGCGACGGAGGCCAAAAGCAAAAAGACGGAACGTTCTAACAAGTTTGTGTCCGACCCGCAGGTCAAAGGCGCGACGGCAACCAACGAAGATTATACACGTACTGGTTATGACCGGGGGCATCTGGCTCCGGCAGGCGACATGAAATGGTCTGCTAAAGCCATGCGTGAATCTTTCTACCTGAGTAACATCTGCCCGCAGAAACCGAAATTGAACCGGGGCATCTGGAAAGACCTGGAGGAACAGTGCCGCTTGTGGGCGTTGGATAACGGTTCGCTTTTGATCGTTACGGGTCCCGTCATTACAAACGATATGAAACGGTTAGGGAAAAACAGGGTGGCGATCCCCAAATCTTTTTATAAAGTAATATGTTATCATACGGGAGAAGGTTACAAAGGTATCGGATTCCTTTTCGAAAACAGGGATTATAAGGATAATTCACTGAAAACGATGGCAATTCCTATCGATAGCGTGGAGAAGGTGACGGATATTGATTTCTTCCCGTCTATCCCGGACGATCAGGAAAAAGAAATGGAGAAGGCGGTCGATTGGAGCAGTTGGTCGTTTTAATGTATATATCCGAAAAATTATCGGAGGGCAGCCTTTGAAATCCTGTGGAAACCGGAACAATCGATTTTAAAAGAATGTTGTATTCTTAAGGTGTAAAGGCCTGGGTATGCAATTAATAATCAGAATATAATAATGACAAATAACTAAATGAAAGTTATCATGAATGGTAAATTAATCCCCGTTTTTGTATTGGCAGCATTGATGTCGTGTAGTCAGCCGCCGGTGAAGGAGCAAGGTCCCCGTCCGGTGAAGCTGGCGGAAGTGACCTCATTAAATCTTGTGGAAAAGTCGTTTAGCGGCGTCGTATCGCCGGACCAGTTCAGTGACCTGGCCTTTAAGATGTCCGGACCGCTGATTTCGCTGAATGTGGATGAAGGGCAAAAAGTCCGTACGGGACAGGTCGTGGCAGAGATCGATCCGCAGGATTTCAAATGGGAATATGAAGCGAAGAAAGCCTCTTTCCAAACGGCCGAAGCACAATTGCAACGTGCCAGGAAACTGTTATCCAAACAGGCAATTTCCAAGCAGGAATATGAAACGACCGAAGCCTCTTATTCAAATGCAAAGGCTGCGTTCGAATATGCACAGAACCAGTTGGAACAAACCAAACTGCGTGCTCCGTTCGATGGATTTATCCAGAAGAAATATGTAGAGAATTATCAGAAGGTGCAGGCCGGACAAGGGATCGTTTGCCTGATCAACCCGGACAAGTTGCAGATCCAGTTCACCATGCCGGAGACGAACATCACCTATTTCTCTACTCCTTACCAGATATATGTGGAATTCGACAACTACAAAGGCATCCGTTTCAAAGCGAAGGTCAAGGAATATGTGGAAGCGTCTCCCGATGGTTCGGGCGTTCCCGTCTTCCTGTATATCGACGATCCCGAATTCAATCTGAACAAATACAAGGTCGCCGTCGGTTTTTCTTGCCGCGTGGTCCTGAATATCGAAAGCGAGAGCTTTAACGAGGGAGCGGTGTTGGCACCTCTTTCGGCTATTGTCGCCAGTGAAGAAAACAACGACAAATTTGTGTTTGTCTATAATGCCCAGTCGCAAAAGGTGGAACGTCGCCGGATTGAAGAAGCCGGACTGGTCGGAAAAGACGATGTTATCGTTCTCAAGGGCCTGAATGCCGGCGAACAGGTGGTATCCGCCGGAGCTACCCGCCTAGTTGAAGGGCAACAGGTAAAAGTATTAACAGATTAAGTTGATAAATAATGAATCTTCCAGTATATTCCTTAGAGAATAAGAAGATTATATATTTCTTTTTGGCCATCATGCTGATCGGGGGTATATATTCTTTCTTTAAATTGCCGAAGAAGGAGGACTCGCCTTTCGTAATCAAGCAGGCTGTTTTGGTTACGCAATATCCGGGCGCTACTCCTCAAGAGGTGGAGAAATTGATAACGGAGCCTATCGAACGGGAAATTCAGTCTATGTCGGATGTTTTTCAGATCAAGTCTGAATCTTATTTCGGCATGTCGAAGATCTCGATCGAATTGCAACCGACTTTGGCGCCGGATTACATGCCGGTCAAATGGGACGAGTTGCGCCGTAAAGTGTCGAATATCCAGCCCCGCCTTCCGAGTGGCGCCTCCGCCATTAATGTGAGTGACGACTTCGGGGACGTGTTCGGTATCTATTACGCTCTGACTGCCGATGAAGGCTTTACCTACGACGATATGCGCGATTGGGCGCAGAAGATCAAGACCGAGCTGACGCCTATCCGGGGCGTGCAGAAAGTCTATCTGTTTGCAGAACAGACGCAGGTCGTGAATGTGCGTATCTCCGTACCCAAGCTGGCAAACTTGGGGATCGACCCGAACTCGATCCAGCAGGTCCTGCAAACCCAGAACCTGTTGGTCAACACGGGTGAGATCATGACCGGGACCTATCAGCTTCGCGTGCGTGCCGAAGGTACGTATAAAAGTATACAGGACATACGCGACCAGTTGATCGTCACCAAAGGCGGCGGCGAAGTCCGTCTGGGCGATATCGCCACTATCGAACGGGGCTATATGGACCCGCCTACCAACCTGATGCGAGTGGATGGCAAACGGGCCATCGGTATCGGTGTGGCTACGGGAGCGAAAGATGACGTCGTGGCAGTCGGTAATGCGGTTGCCGCCCATCTGAAAGAGATGGAGCAACTTTTCCCGATCGGTATGGACTTGAAAACCATCTATCCGGAAAACCAGATTGCCAACGAAGCGAATAACGGGTTTATCCTGAACCTGATCGAATCGTTGCTCATCGTAATTGTGATTATCTTCCTGGTGATGGGATCGCGTGCCGGTATGCTGGTGGGCAGTTCGCTGCTTTTCTCGGTCGGCGGCACGTTGCTGATCATGTTGATCTGGGGCGTCGGGCTGAACCGTACGTCACTTGCGGCTTTCATCATCGCGATGGGTATGTTGGTGGATAACGCGATCGTGGTGACCGATAATGCGCAGGTCGGCATCAAGCGCGGCCTGTCACGCTACCAGGCGTTGGTCGACGGGGCCACCAAGCCGCAATGGGCATTGTTGGGTGCGACCTTCATCGCTGTTTGCTCTTTCCTGCCGATGTACTTGGCGCCGGCTTCCGTGGCCGAGATTGTCAAGCCGTTGTTTATCGTGCTTGCCGTGTCTCTCGGACTGAGCTGGGTATTGGCTTTGACGCAGACAACGACTTTCGGTAGCTTTATCCTGAAGGAAGCCAAGCCGGGAGAGGCAAAAGACCCGTACGACACGAAGTTGTACCATAAGTTCGAGCATGTGTTGGGCCGCCTGATCAAGCGTCGTTATCTGACGCTCGCTTCGGTTGTGGCGACTTTGTTTCTGTCCTTGTTCATCATGGGGATTATGCCGCAGAGCTTCTTCCCGATCATGAACAAGCCCTATTTCCGTGCCGACCTGATCTTCCCGGAAGGGTATGGGATCGACGATGTGGAAAGGAATGTGATCAAGATAGAGGAATATCTTAAGAATAACGAGAATATCAAATCCTATTCGTTCACGTTGGGGGGCTCGCCGGTGCGTTATTACCTGGCAAGTTCATCTATCGGTCCGAAACCGAACTTCGCCAATGTCTTGATCGAGACCAAGAACGCGAAGGATGCGCAGAGCGAGGAAAACAAGTTCTATGAATATATGGTAGCCAACTATCCGGACATCCTGACGCGCTCCGCTTTGTTCGCCCTGTCGCCTGTGCCGGATGCAGCTATCGAGATCGGCTTCGTCGGCGATAATATCGATACGTTGGTGGCGTTGACGCGGCGTGCGCAGGAGATCGCCCGCAAGAACGACATGGTGATGGAAGTGCGTAACAGCTGGGGAAACAAGGTCCCGGTATGGAAGCCGTTGTACTCGCAGGAAAAAGGTCTCCGCTTGGGTATCACCCGCCAGCAGATGGCCTATTCGCTTCGTTCGGCTACCAACGGCGTGCCTTTAGGCGAATATCGCGAGGGGGATGTGTTTATGCCGATCCTGCTGAAAGATGCCGACCGGGATTCCATGAACCTGAACGACATCAAGACCTTGCCGGTCTACAGCGCCAAAGGGCGTTCTGTCAAAGTGGAACAGGTGATCGACGACTTCTCGCTCGATTACGAGTACAGTGTCGTGAAGCGTTACAATCGCCAACGTTATATGATGATGCAATGCGAACCGAAACGCGGCGCCAATACGATGGCTGCTTTCAACCAGTTGTGGCAGGAGATCCAGCAGGAGGTACAGGTTCCCGAAGGATATAAACTGCAATACTTCGGCGAACAGTCCGAACAGGATAAGGGCAACAAGGCGATTGCCGCCAATATCCCGTTGATGTTCGGCCTGATCTATGTCACCCTGTTGTTCCTCTTCCCGAAATATTACCGGAAGCCGGTCTTGATCATGTGTATGTTGCCGTTGATCTTCATCGGTGTGGTACTGGGATTGCTGGTATTCGGCAAGTCGCTCGACTTCTTTGCCATGCTCGGTCTGTTAGGTCTGATCGGTATGAATATCAAGAATGCGATCGTACTGGTGGACGAAATCGGATTGCAGCTCAACAGTGGCTTGGCGCCGGTCAATGCTGTTATCGAGGCTACGAAGACGCGTATCGTTCCGGTGACGATGGCTTCGGGAACGACGATCTTAGGTATGTTGCCGTTGTTGGGCGATGCCATGTTTGCCGGTATGGCGGCGACGATTATGGGAGGTCTGTTCGTTTCGACCATCCTGACCATCTTCGTCCTTCCGGTGACCTATTGTATATTCTTTAAGATTAAATCGGTATAATAAAATGAGAACTCAAATAATTATCGGTTGCATGCTGTTGGGGGGGTTATCTGTGGGAGCGCAGGAAAAGCCTGTCACGGCTGCAGACTACAAGCAGAAAGTGCTTGAGTATAGCCGTCAGATCAAACAGAGTGCGGAAGAGCGTATTGCGATGCAGCATGCTATCAAGGCGGCCAAGACCGCTTTCTTCCCGGCTGTCGATTTCTCCGGCAGCTACCAGTATCGTATCAATAAGTACGACTTGGATTTCGGGCCGGGCATGGCTGTCGAAATGGATCACAACACCTATAGCTTGGGAGCTACCGTAAGCCAGCCGATCTATGCCGGCGGACAAATCTACAACAATTACAAGGCCGCCCAGATACAGGGACAGATCGCTTCCGAGGCGGAAGACCTGACGACGGATAATATCGTGTATGCCGCCGACCTGAACTACTGGTCTGCCGCTGCCCGTAAAGGCATGTACGATGTCATGTGCCAGTATGTCGATATCGTGCAGGAACTGGCAAATGTGCTGACTACCCGTTTCAATGACGGACAGATCAGCAAGACCGACCTCTTGCAGGTACAGTCCCGTTTGAAAGAAGCGGAATTGAACAAAAGCGCTGCCTACAAGGACTATCAGATCGCCTTGCAGAACCTCAATGTACTGATGGGGGTTCCTCCTATGACGCCGGTAGAGATTGCCGATGCCATCACGATGGTCCAGCCGTTGCCTATGCACATAGGGGAGGAGGCCGCTTTGCAGAACCGGCCGGATTTCACGATCTCCCGATTGAATATCGAATACCAGAAACGGCAGATCAACTTGTCGAAAGCCAAATATAATCCGACACTGGCGATCGGTTTCCAGGGAACCTGGGGCACTCCGATGCTGAACGTGAAAGGTTCCGACCAGCTTTGGACACCTGCCGTGTTCGCCTCCCTCAAGATACCTTTATTCCGTTGGGGCGCCCGTTTCAAAGAGGTCAATTCCCAGAAAGCCATCTTGCGCAGCAAGGAGTATGCGATGGATTATGTACGTGACCAGATTTCCCAGGAAGTAGCCAATTCCTGGACCAGCCTGACGGAAAACACGAAGCAGATCGATGTCGCCGAAGAAGCCTGCAAGATCGCCGAAGAAAACCTCGACCTGAATACGTTCAGCTATAACGAGGGGAAACTTCCGATCCTCGATGTCCTTTCCGCCCAGCTTTCCTGGATTCAGTCCTATAGCAGCCTGATCCAGACCTGGTATCAGCAGAAAGCATCCCTTGCCCAGTATAATAAGGCGGTGGGCATTCGTCGCTTGCAGTAATCGGAAAACACCTTTATTACAATTTTTTAGGCACGGATTTCACGGAAAACACGGATGAATTTATTTCTTTCCGTGTTTTCCGTGAAATCCGTGCCTAAATTATATTCGCTCAGCGAGTGGACTTTAGTCTGATAATGATTGATTACCGGAACTCTTTTTTCAGTTCCGTGACCCATTTCAGGATGCGTTCTTCCGTTTGCTCGGACTGGTTCTCGATGTCAAGGGCGAGTCCCAGGAAATGCCCTTCCTTGACGGCTCGTGATTGGGTGAAGTGGTAATCGCTGACAGGCATGAAGCCGACCAGTTCCGCATTGCTCTTGATAAAGGCTTCCGCCAGAATGCCGATTCCATCGACAAAATTGTCGGGATAGCGTTCCTGGTCGCCGAGGCCGAAGAGGGCGACTTTCTTGCCTGTCATGTCGATGGATTCTATTTCCGGCAGAAACTCGTCCCAGTAGGTCGGCAGTTCCCCGTCGAACCAGGTGGAAGTTCCGGCAATGATATTGTCGAACGATTCGAATTCCTCGCGTGTCGCCCCTTCGATCGGGATCAGGACGACTTCGTTTTCCGCGAAGGCTTCTTGTATTTTCAAGGCGACTACGGCTGTTTTAGCGGTTATGCTACCATAGAATAAACCTATTTTCTTCATTCTGTGTACTGTTTATAAGAGACGGATTGCCCCGTCTCTTTCATTAATATTCTAATAATGTTTTTGCTGCGTTGTAGATCCGTTCTTCACCCGGCAGGATCGCCTTTTCGAGGACCGGATGGAAACCGACAGGGGTAAAGGTGGAACCGACGCGCTGGATCGGAGCGTCCAGATAGCGGAACATCTCTGTCCCGATGATTCCGGCTATTTCCGCACCGAAACCGGAGAACACTTTGTCTTCATGCACGATCAGCACCTTGCCGGTCTTTTTTACGGAGGCAAAGATAGTTTCCGTATCGAGCGGGATCAGCGAGCGGATATCGATCACTTCCACCTCCCAGTTATGCTCTTTCTTCAGTTTTTCGGCGACGGTCAGGCAGAAATGTGTCGTATTGCCGTACGTGATCACGCTCAGGTCGCTACCCGGCCGGCGGATACGGGCTTTTCCGAAAGGGACTTCGAAGTCTTCCGGCACGAAACCGGCCGCTTCGACTGAATTATATTGCGCTTTCGGTTCGAGAAAGACGGTAAAGCCCTTCGAACGTATGCTGGTGCGCAGCAATCCAGCCGCATCGTCGGCAAACGAAGGATAGACGATGCGGGCTCCCGGAATGGAGGTCAGCGCGCCTTCGATCGTCTGCGAATGGTAGAGTCCGCCGCCGATATAACCGCCCGATGCCAGTCGGAGCGTCAGGTTAGGGGTGAACTGCCCGTTGCTTCGCCAGTATTCGTGTGTACATTCGACGTATTGCTCGATGGCCGGCCAGAAGTAATCGGCAAATTCGGCTCCTTCTACCACGACGTGTATTTTCGGGTCGAAGCGGCACATGCCGTTGGCCGTGCCCACAATGTAGTCTTCGGCGATGGGAGCATTGAAGATACGTTTCGGTCCGAACTCCTGTTGCATGCCTTTGGTGACGTTGAACACGCCGCCTTTGTCTTTGTTAGCCACGTCCTGTCCCCACAGGAATGTATTCGGATTATGGCGGAATTCAGCTTTTAGTGTTTCGTTGATTGCGGTTACCAGTGTTTTCTTTTCGCCATTTTCTTCTTTGTGCGTGGCGTCTGTATATTTCTGCGGTTGGTAAGGTTCGGGCAGGACATAGTCGTAGATCGTTGCAGGATCGGGTTCGGGAGCCGCCATCGCTTTGCGGTTGGCTGCGCTCAGGTCTTTTTTCGCCTGTGCTTCTATCTGCTTCAGTTCCTCTTCGGTCAGGCGATTGTAACGGAGCAGCATACGGCGGAATTTTTGCAGCGGATCGGCTGTTTTCACGTAGGCAAGTTCGTTTTCATCGCGATACAAAGTCTGCTTGTCGGAGTTCGAATGGGAGCCGATGCGTACGCAGTTTGCATGGACGATCACCGGATTATGCGTATTGATCGCATGTTCGCGGGCTTCGGTCATGGCGTTCATCGAGTCGAAAACGTCTTTCCCGTTGCAGTGGATGATGCGCAGGTTCTTGAAGCCGGAGAAGTTGTCGGCTACCTTGCGGTTGGCCGTCTGGTCCTTTTTGGGGACGGAGATGCCGTAGCCGTTGTCCTGCAAGACGAAGATAACGGGGAGCTGCTCGTTGCTCGCCCCGTTGATGGCTTCGTAGACGTAGCCCTCGGAAGTGGCGGACTCGCCGTGCGAAGTGATCGCAACGCCCTTATGATCGTAATAGACCATTGCGCGGGCGACACCTACGGCGTGCAGGTCGTGTGTCCCGGTCGCCGAGGATATGTTCTCGATATGCCACTCCGGCTTGGCGAAATGGTTGGACATGTGCCGTCCGCCGCTGGACGGATCGGTCGCTTTCGAGATGCCGTTCAGGATGATTTCTTCCGCCGTCATTCCGGCGGACAGGACGGTCAGCATATCGCGGTAATAGGGAAAGAGGTAATCCTCTCCCCGGTGGAATACCTGCCCGATGGCGAGCTGGATGCCGTCATGCCCGGCATAAGGGGCATGATAGGACCAGCCTAAGGACTGGAGCAGGTAAGAAGGCGCCTTTTCATCGAGCGCCCTGCCGAGACTCATCAGGTAATACCATTTGCGAAGGCTCTCGGTATCGGTCGTTTTTATATCGTATCGTTTCATACTTTATTATTTTAGTTGTTTACAGTTTCCTCGGTAAGAAACTTTTATTTCCTCGGCAGGGAACTCTCGTTTCCCAGGCAGGAAATTGTAGTTCCCTCGGCAGGAAACGCGAGTTTCCTACAGGGGGGAACTATAATATGTTGTTTGTTAGCGATTAATATCCTACTTATCCCACTCTTCCAGATAATCCGCAACCCGCCGCAAGAACTCGCCGCCGAGGGCGCCGTTGATGATCCGGTGATCGTACGACAGGGACAGGTACATCTTGTGGCGGATTGCGATCGTATCTCCTTCGGGTGTCTCCACGACGGCCGGTTTCTTTTCGATGAAGCCGACGCCTAAGATGGCCACCTGCGGCTGGTTGATGATCGGCGTACCGAACAGGCTCTTGAACGAACCGAAGTTGGTGATCGTGAAAGTTCCGCCTTGTATATCGTCCGGCATCAGTTTACCCGTGCGTGCTTTGGCGGCAAGGCTGTCGATACTGGTGGCAAGGCCGTTCAGATTCAACTTGTCCGCATCGTGTATGACCGGAACGATCAGGTTGCCGTCCGGCAGCGACACGGCGATACCCAAGTTGATATGCTTTTTCAGAATGACCTTGTAGCCGTCTACCGATGCGTTCACGTACGGGAATTCAGCCAATGCCTTGGCCGTGGCTTCGGCAATGGCAGGCATATAGGTGAGTGCCACGCCTTCGCGTTTGAAGAAGGCCTCTTTCACGCGGCTGCGCCATTTGACGAGGCGGGTAACGTCGGCTTCGACAACGGTCGTAACGTGAGGAGACACTTTTTTCGACATCACCATGTGGTCCGATATGATGCGGGCTACGCGGTCCATTTCGACCGTTTCGTCTCCGGTGACAGATGCCGGATTGCGTCGATCGTCGATGGTGGGCGGCGTTGACTGGTGACGGTGTCCACCGTCGACCGTTGACGACGCGTTGCGTCGGTTGTTGACGGTGGGTTGCGTCGACGGTTGACGCAAGTTTTCGGTTTCACTTTGTGGAGCTACTCCGCTTTTCTTCGTCGTTATATAGTCTTTGATATCCTTTTTGCTGAGACGCCCTTCGTAGCCGGTTCCCGGAATGGCATCCAGTTCGGCCTGCGATATTTTGGCTTCCTGCGCTAATTGCAGCACGATGGGAGAATACCATCTTCCGTCTTCTTCCTTGGATGATTTGACGGGCGGGGCGGGTTCTGCCGGGGCAGACTGTACCGTTGTGCTTTCGTTGCTTTTGGCCGCTGCGGGAGCGGGGCTTTCGGGAGCTTCTTCCTCTTCGCCTTCCAACCGGATCAGGGCGACGGTTGTGCCGACGGCCACCGTATCGCCTTCGGCAAACAGCAGTTCGAGCACTTTTCCGGCTACCGGAGAGGGGATTTCGGCGCTGACTTTGGCGGTGCTCACTTCAAAGAGGACATCGTCCTCCTGAACAGTGTCGCCTACTTTGACGGACCAGGAGACGATCGTTCCTTCCGTGATGCTTTCGCCCAGTTTGGGCATTTTTATTTCAAATGTAGACATAGTTTTAATGTGTATTTTATGTTCTGATATTGAAGGTCCAGGCCGGCGTCGCATATTTGTTGTCACGCAGGGACCGGATGGCGTTCAAATCGTTTTCAGTGAATGAATAGGGACGGGGGGCCGTCCTGTTTTCCGTAAAATAGTTCAGAAGCGCGTCTCTGAATTCTCCGATAGATACCGCTTTGCGGGTATAGGTGCATATATTGGTGACCGGGCTTTTTACGGACTTGACATAAAAAGGAGCGGGCTTCACCTCATTTATCTCCGGCCTCCGCCTTGTACTTTTGAGGGCGGTCGCCAGGTGATAGAGGTCGGTGGAGAAAAGGAGGGTGGCGTGGTGCAAGAGCCTGCCTTTGTGGATGGATTGCGCACTGCCCGATATTTTCAGCCCGTCGATCGTGAGTGCCTGCCGTTCGTCAGCTTCCGCCCGGATGCCGAATGTGGCAAGGAAGGCGATCAGCCGGGCTGTGAAGGTGGCGGATGCAAGTTCCTTGCTGTTTTGTATGAAGGTGACATTCAGGTTGCCGGAATCGTGATAGACGGCCCCGCCGCCGGAATAACGGCGTACGACTTTGATGTGCTTCTCCTCTATATAGTTATGGTTTATCTCGTCCCATACGTTCTGATGCTTCCCGATGATGACGGACGGTTCGTTCTGCCACAACATGAAGATGTCGTCCGAAAAGTTCTTGAGCAGGTACTCTTCTGCCGCCAGGTTGAACCAGGCATCGGTGTATGGATTGTCGATATAAAGCATCATCAGAGATACAGGCTTTCGTGTATCACCTCTCCGACAGTCGGATGGGGGAATACGGTTTTCTTGAATTCATCGACCGTATAACCGTGCTCGACGGCGATACCGGCAATGACGATGATCTCCGATGCCGGATTTCCCAACAGGTGGCAACCGATGATCCGGCCGTTCACGTTTGTCAGGAGTTTGCATAGCCCGTTGCCGGTTTCGTTTTCGGCGACAAAACGGCCGGAGTAGGTCATGGGGATCTTGACAAGGTTGTAGTATTCTCCGTTTGCCTTCAACTCCTCTTCCGTCTTGCCGACACCCGCCACTTCGGGATTGGTGTAGACGACGGCGGGAATGGCCCTGTAGTCCATCCAATCCTCATGCCCTAAGATATGGTTGACGGCAACCTCGCCTTCCCGATAGGCCGTATGGGCCAGTTGCGAGAATCCTGTGATGTCGCCGGCTGCATACACGTGCGGATGGGAGGTCTGCATATATTCGTTCACCCGGACACCCCGTCGGTCCGTCTCGATGGAAAGGCTTTCCAGGCCTAAACCGTTGGTGATGGCCCGGCGTCCTACGCTCACCAGGATTCTGTCCGCCGGGATCGCATTCGTCTTGCCGTCTTTCTCGACAATGACCTCTTTCGGGTTGACCTCGATCACTTTTGTGCCGAGATGGAATTCCACGCCTTTCTTGGCATATTCGCTCCGGAGCATGGCGGAGGCCTCTTTGTCCATCGCGCCGAGTATTTCCGGCATCATCTCGATCACCTTCACTTTTACTCCCATGCTGGTAAAGAAAGAGGCGAACTCGATCCCGATCACGCCGCCGCCTATGATGGCAAGTTCTTCGGGGAGCTCTTTGCTGTCGAGCGCTTCCCGCGAAGTCCAGTATTCTACGTCCGAGAGACCCTCGATGGGAGGGATTACCGTTTCGGAACCGGTGCAGAGGAGTACGTTTTTGACGGTGAAAAGGTCGTTTCCGCACTCTATGCGGATCCTTCCGTCCGTTTCCCCGTTCAACACGGCAGTACCCTCGACGATCGTGATCCCGCTTGAAGTGAGTCGCATCTTCACGCCGGATGTCAGCTTTTTGACCGTCCGGTTCTTGCGCCCGATGATCTTGTCCATGTCGAAAGACGGCGCCCCTTCCGGTGAAATGCCGTATTTGGAGGCTGTTTTGAAACTGTCCAGTATCTTGGCGGAGTATAATAACGTTTTTGTGGGAATGCAGCCTTCGTTCAGGCAGACGCCCCCGATGGCGTTTTTTTCGAAGAGGACGGTCTTCAAGCCCCCTTCGGCTGCCCGTTCGGCGGCGGTATAGCCCGCCGGCCCTCCCCCTATGATTGCAATATCGTAATTCATGTTTGTGCTTAATTTAGTTTGACATTAAAAAGAGAAAGATGCTCCGTTGCCATTTCGACAGCAAAAAGAGGGGTATCGCTTCCAAATAGAAACGTTAAAAAATATTACCCTTGCTACTAATTCCATTTATATGCACTACTAATCCGATTTAGATGGGGTCGTAGTGACATTTTGCTAATGGGGCACTTTCTCTTTTACCCGAAAACCAGGACTCTTTTGTCCAGCGGCTTGTACTCTTTCGGTCCGGGTCCTTCCGTCGGCGTCCCGAAAGGCATCTGGGCAACCAGTTCCCATTTCGGGTCGAGTTTCCACTCCGCACATACGGTTTCGTCGATCAGCGGGTTGTAATGTTGGAGGGATGCGCCTAAGCCGGCATCTTCCAGCATAGTCCAGATAGCCAGTTGGTGCATGGCGGAGGTTTGCTGTGCCCAAACCGGGAATTTGTCGTAGTAAGTAGGGAAGGAGTCTTGCAACTGTTCGACGACCGCTTTGTCTTCGTAGAACAGGATCGTCCCGTAGCCGGCGGCCAGGCTTCCGTCTATTTTAGCTTCCGTTCCTTTGAAGACTTCCGCGGAGACAATTCTCTTCAATGTCTCTTTCGTGATTTCCCAAAGTCTTTTATGGTTCTTGCCTAACAGCAATACGATGCGGGTCGATTGCGAATTGAAGGCGGAAGGGACGTTCATGACCGCGAAGTCTATGATTTCTTTGATCTGTTCGTCTGATATCGGGGAACTGTCCGTGATGTGATAGTAAGTTCTGCGATGTTTCAATGCTTCTTTAAAATCTCGTGCCATAATGAATACGTTTTTATTTTATGTTTCTTTGAAAAGAAAACCATCAGGAGTCTGGTTTTGTTGCAAATACGGCTTGTTGTTTCACGAATAGCCCGATAGAATTAATCTATCATGGGCGGATTACCGGTGAAAAGGCTGTATCTTTGTCTCCCAAAAAGAGTGAAAGAGGAATGATTGGAAAAAAATTGCCGGCCGTTTTTCGGGTTATGTTTGCCATATGGGTGATCCTGCAGGTTTGCCTGGTGGTTAAATATTGGGATATGCCCAACCACGATGATGCTTTGGCTTACGTGAAACTGGCTTCGGAATGTGTCGCGAGGGGCACTTGGTATCCGGACGTGCATAACCAATATGACGATTTTGTTTTCGGTCCGGGCTATGTGAACCTTTTGATCGGGATCTATCATCTTTTCGGATCTTTCTCTTTTGTCCGGTTGCTGAATCTATGGATGAATATTGCAATGGTATTTGAAATACGGGAGTTGGCCGGACGGATGTTTTCGAATAAAACGGGGTATTACGCCGCTATTTTATATATGTCGATTTTTTCGAACCTATATGCCCCGATAGCCGTATTGACTGATTTGCCTTTTACTTTCCTGTTGTTGACAGCCCTGCTGTTGTGCAACTTTCGCCGGCTGTTTCCTGTGGCTGTCGCCGGGGTGTTGATCGCCCTGGCTAACTGGTTCCGTCCGTTGGCAATTGTCTTTTTATGTGTGATTTTGCTCCTTTTCATCGTGCAAAAGCGCAGCTGGCAGTCTTATGTCGCTTTGGTCCTTCCGCTTGTCCTGACTGTTTTTCTGATCGGGCAGAGTGCGAAGATGAGAACCGGCCATTTTGTCTATCAGGCGGTGTCCGGAGGCTATAACTTGGCCATGAGTTCTTTTGATGAAGCAAACGGTTTGGTCAATTTCAACGGCTTCAGTGATCCGGACAATTATATTTGCCTTCCTCCCGGAGATTATACCTATATGGAGCGGGACAGTCTGTTGAAGCGTGCAGCGATCCGCTGGATATCGGAGCACCCGTTTCAATATATTTCCCAACTGCCTTTCAAGTTGGCCGCTTTATATTGTGAAGATACCTGGACGGAGCGTGTGAAGCCGGATATGGGATTTAGAGTAGTACTTTCAAAAGTGAAGGGCAATAGATTGAAATTGATTGAGTTAATTGTTGTCCTGGCATTGAAGAGCATTGTCTATTACACCGTGCTTTTGCTATTTCTTTATTACGTTTGGACGAACCGGCGCGATCTGCTACGGGAACGGAATGTCTATCTCCTGATCCCTGTTTTAGGCACGGCTGTAACGGTTTTGTTCGTGATTACTTCCCGCTATCATTATCCTTATTTGTTTGCGATAACAATCTATGCGGCGGCGGGGCTTGACACTCTCATTCAGAATAAATTAAAGAAAAATAGCAGAAAGTGCTGATTTATTTGTCGATTTCTTGTGCGTGAATCAAAATAATTTGTACCTTTGTGCCCCGTAAAAGAAGAGAAACTCTATTAGAATCTTTGTTTTTGTTCAAGATGCAGTTCAAAAAGGGAAGACAGATAGCAGGAGTTGACTTAAATTTCGTAATATTAAAAAGAAAGATTAGCGATGTCTAAAATTTGTCAAATTACCGGAAAGAAAGCAATGGTTGGCAACAACGTTTCTCACTCTAAGAGAAGAACGAAACGTAAGTTTGATGTGAACCTGTTTACTAAAAAGTTCTACTGGGTAGAACAGGATTGTTGGGTTAGCCTGAATATTTCAGCCGCTGGCTTGCGTACTATCAATAAACTTGGTTTGGATGCAGCCATTAAGAAAGCTGCTGAAAAAGGTTATTTAAACGCTTAATTTGAGGAGGAAATAAGAAATGGCAAAGAAAGCAAAAGGTAACAGAGTTCAGGTGATTCTTGAATGCACGGAACACAAAGAAAGTGGTATGCCGGGTACTTCTCGTTATATTACTACAAAGAACAGAAAGAATACAACTCAGAGATTGGAGCTGATGAAGTACAATCCTATCCTGAAGAAGATGACGTTACACAAAGAAATTAAGTAAGAGGAGATTAAACAATGGCAAAAAAAGCGGTTGCAACATTTAAGAAAGGTGACGGTCGTACCTATTCTAAAGTAATCAAGATGGTTAAGTCCCCGAAGACCGGTGCTTACATCTTCCAGGAAGAAATGATTCCTAACGAAGCTGTTAAAGATTATTTCACTAAATAACAGAGCGTAATATCAAGATACGAAGAGAGGTTCTTCTCCATGGCGGGAAGGACCTCTTTTTTTATCTCCATTCGGGCGGTTATATGGAATATTTTCATAATTTTGTGTGGGCGAATCCGCGGCTGTCCGATTGGGGACTGTCCGTGAGTCGGACCTACAACACGTTGATAAATAATAAATAGAAACAAATAAATAATTAAGAACCATGAGATTTGATGTATCCAGCACAGCGCTGTTATCACGTTTGCAATCTATTAGCAAAGTCATTGCTTCTAAGAATTCATTACCGATCCTGGACAGTTTCCTTTTCAACCTGGAAGGTAATAAACTCACCATAACAGCTTCGGATGCTGAAACACGTCTGGTTACATCCGTTGACGTGATGAATGCACAGGGAAGCGGGCTTTTCGCCGTCTCGGCAAAAATCTTGCTCGATCCGTTGAAGGAGTTGCCCGAACAACCGCTGACTTTTGATATTAACGACGATAACCTGGAGATCTTTATCCATTTCCAGAACGGTAAATATAATTTTATCGGCCAGAAGGGAGACACGTATCCGCAGCAGAAACCGCTGAATGAGAATGCGATCTCCATCATGATGGACGCGCAGATGTTGCTGAACGGTATCAGCCGCTCGTTGTTTGCAACGGCTGACGACGAACTTCGTCCGGTCATGAACGGTATTTATTTCGATATTCACACGGACGATTTGACATTCGTGGCTTCCGACGGTCATAAGCTGGTGCGCCTGCGCAACCTTTCGGTGCAATCATCGGAAAGAGCTTCTTTCATTTTGCCGAAGAAGCCCGCCAACCTGTTGAAGGGTCTTTTATCGAAGGAAGGGGAGATGGTCAGCATCAAGTTCGATGATAACAATGCCTATGTCAACTGTGCTAATTTCGAAATGGTCTGTCGCCTGATCGAAGGCCGTTATCCGAATTACAACAGCGTGATCCCGCAGGAAAATCCTTTCAAGGTGACGATCGACCGTATCTCTTTCCTGAATGCCTTGAAGCGTGTTTCCGTCTTCTCCAATCCGGCCAGCAGCCTTGTCAAGTTGCAGTTGAAGGAGAGCGAAATGCTTGTTTCCGCACAGGATATCGATTTTTCCACTTCCGCAGAAGAGAAAATTGTTTGCAGCTTTGACGGAACCGAATTAAGCATCGGTTTCAAGGCTACTTACCTGATTGAAATATTGAGCAACATCAATTCGGAAGAGGTGATACTCGAATTGGCTGATCCTTCGCGTGCCGGTCTGATCGTTCCTTCTGAAAACGAAGAGAACGAAGATCTGCTGATGCTGCTGATGCCTATGATGTTGAATGATTAAAATATAAGAAATGCAGTTAAACCTGAAAAACCCGTTGGTCTTCTTCGACTTGGAGACGACGGGTATTAATATTGTTAAAGACCGTATCGTGGAAATCTCTTTTGTCAAGGTTTACCCGAATGGAAAAGAAGAATCTAAAACGAGACGCATCAATCCGGAAATGCCCATTCCACCGGAATCGACCGCGATCCACGGCATCACCGACGAAGATGTAAAAGACTGTCCTACCTTTAAAGAAATAGCCAAATCGCTGGCCGCCCAGATAGAAGGGTGCGATCTGGCCGGATATAATTCCAATCGTTTCGATATCCCTTTGCTGGCGGAAGAGTTTCTGCGTGCAGGTGTCGATATCGATTTGAACAAACGCAAGTTCGTAGACGTACAGACCATTTTTCATAAGATGGAACAGCGCACGCTTTCGGCCGCCTATAAGTTCTACTGTGACAAGAGCCTTGAAAACGCCCATACGGCGGAGGCCGATACGATGGCGACCTATGAAGTGCTGAAGGCGCAGTTGGACCGTTATCCGGAGTTGCAGAATGATATCAATTTCCTTTCCCAATATTCAAGCTACAATAACAATGTGGACTTTGCCGGGCGTATGGTATATAACGACAAAGGGGAGGAGGTGATAAACTTTGGCAAATATAAAGGCCGTCTGGTCGAGGAAGTGCTGAAGAACGATCCCGGATATTATTCCTGGATAATGAATGGCGACTTCCCTCTGAACACCAAGAAAATACTGACTGAGATAAAATTGAGAGGTTTTAATTCGAAATAAGGACCATGAATAATTTTGAGTTTTGTAACCCTGTAAAGGTTGTTTTCGGCAAAGGTTCCATAGCCCGTTTGTCCGCTTTGATTCCGGAAGGAAGTAAAGTGCTGATGGTGTATGGCGGCGGTAGCATAAAGAAAAACGGCATCTACGACCAGGTGACGAAGGCGTTGGAAGGATTTGAAGTGACCGAGTTTCCGGGAATCGAAGCAAATCCGCATTACGAAACCTGCATGAAGGCCGTGGAGGTCGTCAAAGAGAAGAAGATCGATTTTCTGTTGGCCGTAGGCGGAGGTTCGGTGATCGACGCTACAAAGTTCATCGCGGTATCTGTCGGTTTCGAAGGTGATCCGTGGGATATCCTTTCGAAAGGCGGCCGGATAAAGAGCGCCTTGCCTTTGGGGACGGTGCTTACATTGGCCGCGACCGGTTCGGAGATGAACGAACGTTCGGTGATCTCCCGTGCCGCGACTCGCGAGAAGCTGAATTTCGCCAGTCCGCTGGTATTCCCGAAATTCTCCGTGTTGGACCCGGAAGTGACTTATTCACTCCCTGCCCGGCAGGTGGCGAACGGGGTGGTCGATTCTTTTATTCATGTAGTGGAACAGTATCTGACCTACCCGGTCAATGCGAAGGTGCAGGATGCCTTCTCGGAAGGGCTGATGCGCGTCATCCATGAAGAGGGACTGAAGGTCTTGGATAATCCGAACGACTACGATATCCGTGCCAACCTGATGTGGGCGGCGACCAATGCGTTGAATGTCTGGATCGGTCAGGGAGTTCCGCAGGACTGGTCTTCCCACCGCATGGGCTATTCGCTGACGGCCCGGTTCGGTCTGGATCATGCACAGACGCTGGCGATTCTTTTGCCGGGCGTCATGACGTATATGTTTAAAGAGAAGCAGGCCAAGTTGGCTCGTATGGGAGAAGTCATTTTTGGCATTACGGATGGAACGGAAGAGGAAAAGGCACGCAAGACAATTGCGGCCTGTGAGGATTTCTTCCGCCGGATGGGACTGAAAACGCGCCTCGGTGAATGTGGCATTGCGGAAAAGGATCTGGATGCCCTTGCCGCTCCTGTGGACAAACAGGGCTGGAAATTGGGTGAACATCACAATATCGACAGCCGTGTGGCCCGCGAGATAATGGCGTTGCGCTTGTAATTTCATGCTTACGAAATTTCGGTTTTATCCGGAAGTATATATAAATAGGTTATGGAAAATAGTCTGAAAGGTAAACATATCATATTGGGGATAACAGGGAGCATCGCTGCCTATAAAGCCGCCTATATCATCCGTGCCCTGGTGAAGAAAGGGGCGGAGGTTCAAGTTGTTATTACCCCTGCGGGAAAAGAATTCATTACGCCGCTCACGTTATCCACGTTGAGCAGCCATCCGGTGATCAGCGAGTTTTTCTCGAACCGAGACGGTACGTGGAACAGCCATGTCGATCTCGGCCTCTGGGCGGATGCCATGCTGGTCGCACCGGCTACTGCTTCGACAATCGGAAAGATGGCGAATGGCATTGCCGATAATATGCTGGTCACGACATACCTGTCTTGCAAAGCTCCGGTTTTTGTCGCACCGGCGATGGATTTGGATATGTTCGCGCATCCTTCCACTGGTCAGAACTTAGACCGGCTTCGTTCGTTCGGCAACCGTATCATCGAACCTGCCGAAGGGGAACTTGCCAGTCATCTGGTGGGTAAAGGGCGTATGGAAGAACCGGATAAGATCGTGGCGGTCCTGGAAGATTTCTTCGCTTCCCAAAGCCGGCTTGAAAAAAAAAAGATCGTAATAACTGCCGGGCCGACATATGAAAAGATAGATCCCGTACGTTTTATAGGTAACTATTCTTCCGGAAAGATGGGCTTTGCATTGGCGGAAGCGTGTGCGGAGCAGGGAGCCGAAGTGACATTAATCGCTGGGCCGGCGTCTTTGAAGGCGGTTCATCCGAATATCAAACGGATCGATGTCGAGTCGGCCGAAGAAATGTATCAGGCGGCCATGACGGCCTTTCCGGAGGCGGATGCCGGTATCCTTTGTGCCGCCGTGGCGGATTATCGCCCGGATGAGCAGGCAAGCGAAAAGATCAAACGGGAGACGAAAGGGGAAATGACGCTCCGTCTGGTTCCGAATAAGGATATCGCGGCCTCGTTGGGAGCGATCAAGCGTGAAAACCAGGTCCTGGTAGGTTTCGCATTGGAAACAAATGATGAAACGGCTCATGCGGAAGGAAAGTTGAAGCGGAAAAACCTCGATTTCATCGTGCTGAATTCTTTGAGGGATGCAGGCGCCGGTTTCCGTTGCGACACGAATAAGATCACGATCATCGACAAGGAAGGCGGGGCGACTGCTTATCCGTTGAAGAGTAAACAGGGGGTGGCCGTTGATATTGTAAATAAATTGGCAACATTATTAAAATGAGAATGATTAAGAAATTGTTATGCATATGCTTGTTGGGAGCCGTTCCTTTTATGGGCAAGGCGCAGGAGTTGAATGCCCGCATCACCATAAACAGTGATAAGGTGCAGAGTACGAATAAACAGGTATTCAAAACCTTGCAGGATGCATTGAACGATTTCGTCAACAACAAAAAGTGGACGGATGCCACTTTCGCCCTGAACGAACGTATCGACTGTTCCATGACTCTCATCATCAACGAAATGGTATCGGACAATAGTTTTAAAGGCGAGATACAGGTGCAGGCCCGCCGTCCGGTATATAATTCCAGCTATACGACTACGTTGCTGAATTATCGTGATACGGAACTCTCTTTCGACTATACCGAATTCGAACCGTTGGAATATACGGAAAATACGTTGAACAGTAATCTGATCGCAACTGTTGTTTTCTATATTTATACGATCCTCGGACTGGATTTCGATAGCTTTTCCCCGAAAGGGGGCACTGCTTTCCTCGGGCAGGCCATGCAGATCGTGAGCCTGGCACAGGCGCAACCTACATGGACCGGTTGGAAAGCTTTTGAAAACGACCGTAACCGCCATGCTTTGGCAACGGCTCTGACGGACAATACTTCGGAGCTGTTCCGGGACATGTGGTATAACTATCATCGTAAGGGACTCGATGAAATGGCCGCAAATCCGGATCGTGGACGTACGACCATAATCGGTTTGCTTCCGGTTTTGGAGCAGGTGAAAAGTGCCCGGCCGACATCACCGTTGCTTCAGATGTTCGCTGATTCCAAACTGGATGAAGTCGTTTTGATCTATTCGAAAGCTACTACGCCGGAGAAGCAGGAAGGCTATAAGAGGTTGTCCAATCTGTATCCTGCCCTCACGACACGTATGGAATCGCTTAAAAAGTAATCTGGAATAGCTATGCTGAAATCTTTGTTCATACGGAACTTTGTTCTGATAGACAGCCTGGACATTAAGTTCGATAAAGGTTTTTCTGTGATAACCGGCGAGACGGGGGCAGGAAAGTCTATTATATTGGGGGCCCTTTCCTTAGTCTTGGGACAGCGTGCGGATGGAAAGAGCATTAAGAACGGTTCTGAAAAATGTGTGATAGAGGCTGTCTTCGATGTCTCTCGTTATAAGCTGGAAGAATTTTTTCTCACGAATGACTTGGAGTATGATGCGGAGATTTGCATTCTTCGCCGGGAATTGTTTGCATCGGGAAAGTCCCGTGCTTTTGTAAACGATTCGCCGGTCCCGCTTTCCGTGGTGAAGGAATTGGGGAGCCGGCTGATCGATATCCATTCGCAACACCAGAATCTGTTGTTGGGGGATAACCGGTTTCAGCTGAAAGTAATCGATGTAATGGCTGAAAACGATATCCTCCTGATCCTTTACCGGAAGGAATACAACCGTTATCTGTTTTTGAAAAAGGAACTGAAAGAACTGACCGAAAAGGCTCTCCAGACCAAGCAGGAGGAAGACTATGTGCGTTTTCAGTTGGAGCAGTTGACCGATGCCGGTCTGGTCGCCGGTGAACAGGAGGAACTGGAACAGGAACTGGAAACCCTTTCCCATGCCGAAGAGATAAAAGGTTCGCTTTATAAGATAACCCAACTGCTGGACGGGGAGGAACAGGGAGCTGTCCAACTGATAAAAGAAGCCCTTTCCACCGCAGACAGCCTGGAACGTTATTATCCGAAAGCGAAGGAAATAGCCGAGCGTCTGCGTTCCGCCTATATCGATATGAACGACCTGGCTTCCGAAACGGATGTGTTGAAGGAGGATATAGAATTTAATCCTGAACGCTTGGATTGGGTGAACGAACGTCTCAATACGTTATACACCCTGGAACAAAAACACCGGGTCTCCAAAGTCGAAGAACTGATGGAATTGCAGGATAAATATAACGAGCAGCTGAAGGAGATCGATTCTTTTGATGAACAGATCGAATCGTTGAAAAAGCAGTTGGAGGTCTCTCACCGGGAATTGCTTCAACAGGCAGCCGTGTTGAGCGAGCAGCGTAAGATCGCCTCGAAAGCCATCGCATCCCAATTGGTGGAAATGGTTGTTCCGCTGGGTATGCCGAATACGCGTTTTGCAATCGATTTTGTGCCTAAACAGGAACCGGAAAGCGATGGAATGGACGAAATCCGGTTTATGTTTTCCGCCAATAAGAGTGCGGAACTGCAACCGGTGGCCCAGACGGCATCCGGAGGCGAGATCTCCCGCCTGATGTTATGCATCAAGGCGATGATTGCCGGATTTACGGCGTTGCCTGCCATCATTTTTGATGAAGTGGATACGGGTGTTTCCGGAGATATTGCCGATAAAATGGGGGATATCATGCAGGAATTAGGTACGAAGATGCAGGTTTTTGCCATTACCCATCTTCCCCAGATCGCGGCAAAAGGAAAAGATCATTATTTTGTTTATAAGGAGGATACGGATGAACGGACGGTTACCCGTATCCGGAAAATGAATAAGGAGGAACGTGTGAAGGAGATTGCGCGTATGCTGAGCGGTGCTTCGTTGACCAGTGCTTCTATTGCAAATGCAAAAGAACTGTTGAAGGCGAAGAATTAAACCTTTTCACCGCTATCGGGTCATAATAGCAACCGAATATAATTGCTAATTTAAAATTGAGTGACATGAAGAGATTGAGTATTATATTAATGGCGGTCCTTTTTTGCAGCTTGCAGGGCCATGCGCAATTTTGGATCAGTTTCGGATGGAATGAACCCCATTGCCAGAACTGCCTCTGGATGGAACAGGCAATCCGCATGACGAACCGTCAGGCTGCCGAGTATCATAAGATCATTCATCGATACGGGGAAAAGATCGAGCGTGAAGCACGCAAGCATTATCGCTATTGGGACCAGTCCGCCCAGAAGATCTATAAGTTGCGTATGGAGCGGGACAGGAAATTGCAACGTCTCCTTTCACCTTCGCAGTTCCGCTTATATGTGCGTTTCGTCCGTGAGACACCGACGCGCATCCACGACTGGAGAGGTTGGTATAACAACCCGCATTATCCGGACTACCGTCCGTCCAGCGCCTGCCATCGTTATGAAGATCATTACTGGCATTGCCGGTGGGAATATACGAACAATAGATGGTTCGACCGCTTCGACGACGGCAAATGGTATCCCGGTAAGTACGATCGTCCCGGCCATGATAACGGGCAATGGAGACCGGACAAGTATGATCGTCCGCAACCGAATCATAACAATGACCGTCCGCACCATGACAATGGACAGTGGAGACCGGACAAATACGATCGTCCTAACCATCCGGGAAGCCGTCCCGGTTCCGATAATCATAAGGTTAAACCGAATAGAGATAAGCGTGATAAGGACAAATATGACAAGAAACGTCCGGATCGGGATAAAAACAGACATTACGATAAGGACAGAAAAGAGGACAAGCGCTCCGACAAGGATCGCACAAATAGCCGCCAGCGTACGAGCAACAGGCGGGGCATAGAGAAAAGTATCTGACAATGGGATTTAGAGTAAACCGACGCACCCTGCTTCTGATTGCCGGGTGCGTTTGGATAATAGCAGGCATCAATATCTTAAGGATCGGCATCGTCACGTGGTTGAACGATGCCCATTACTGGCTGTTCAAAGTCGGAGAGGCCATTGTCGTTTTCCTGCTTTTCTTCCAGTTTGTCTTTCGCCGTTTGTTTGTTAAACATTCCGAGCGGATCTCACAGAAAGGGGAAAGGAACTGTCCTTTTTCATTTTTCGACGTGAAAGGCTGGATCGTGATGATCTTTATGATTACTTTCGGCGTTACGATCCGTCATTTCCAATTGCTACCCAACTCCTTTATTTCGGTATTTTATACCGGACTTTCGTCTGCCTTGATTATTACCGGCATCTTATTCCTGATCCGGGCTTATTCTTCGTCCTACCATAAGCCGAAAAGCGATAGCTAAGATAAAGCTGGCCATATAACATATGTTTGTTTGTTTTGAATGCCACCCGAAGGTATATAATAAAAGCGTAAATCTTCGTATCTTTGTCCACATAAAGTCGGGAATAAACGAATAGCCCGGTGGTAAAAAACGGAAAAGAGATAGAATAATGAAAGAAAACGAAATGGTGTTCGGCATCCGTGCCGTGATCGAGGCAATCCAGGCCGGTAAGGAAATTGATAAAATATTGGTAAAACGTGAACTGCAGGGAGACCTGTCTCGTGAACTGTTCGAAGTTCTGAAAGGACGCGACATTCCTGTACAGCGTGTGCCTGCCGAACGTCTCGACCGTTTGACGCGCAAGAATCATCAGGGAGTAATAGCCTTTATCCCGGCTATCACGTACGAGCGGCTGGAAAATATTATTCCGTTTGTATATGAGCAGGGAAAGAATCCTTTTATCGTGTTGTTGGATGGAGTTACGGATGTCCGTAACTTTGGTGCGATTGCCCGTACCTGCGAATGTGCCGGCGTGGATGCGATCGTGATTCCTTCAAGGGGAAGCGTGACGGTGAATGCCGATGCGATCAAGACCTCGGCAGGTGCGCTCCATGTATTGCCGGTCTGCAAGGAGAAAAGTATTACGGAGGCTATCCGTTTTTTACAGGCGTCCGGAGTAAAAGTCTATGCAGCCAGTGAAAAAGCCTTTGAGAATTATACGGCTATCAAATATGACGGACCTGTGGCTATCGTAATGGGAGCCGAAGATACGGGAGTTTCGATGGATAATCTTCGTATCTGCGACAGCATGGTGAAGATCCCGCAGTTCGGTACGATCGGTTCGCTGAACGTATCGGTCGCCTCTTCCATCCTGATCTATGAAGTGGTTCGCCAGCGGATGAATGAACAAGCACAATAACGTTATAAAAATAAAGAAACAATGAAGAAAGTTATCGCAACAAAAAACGCACCGGCCGCTATCGGGCCGTACAGCCAGGCTGTGCAAGTAGGAAATATGCTGTTTGCTTCCGGCCAGTTGGGGCTTGACCCCGCAACAGGCAATTTCGCGGAAGGCGGAGTGAAAGAACAGACCGTACAGGCATTCAAGAATGTACATGCAATTCTGGAAGAAGCAGGTCTCAGCATCAACGATGTCGTAAAGACAACCGTATTCCTGGCTGATATGAGTGATTTCGCTGCTATGAACGAAGTATATGCTTCCCAGTTTGAAGGAACTTTCCCGGCCCGTTCAGCCGTTGCTGTCAAGACATTGCCGAAGAACGGTCTGGTGGAGATTGAAGTGATTGCCGTAAAGGAATAGTTGTATTTAGGGAAAAGTCAAGACGCGGATAGGACGGCCGTTCTATCCGTGTCATTTGCGTACCCGGCTCTTTATGTGTATATCGCTTGGCAACTTACTTTCCAAACAACTTTCCTATTAAATCCTTTTTCCCGATTCGTTGCAATGCTTGTGTGATCTGGCGGCGGAACTCCGGTTTATACCAGAAAAAGAACTGACGCTGTGCCAGTTTTTGTTCTTTCGTACGGGCCGTATATACCTTTTCCAATGTATAGGGATGATAGCCCGTGTAGTACATCTCCGTTGCCAGCGTCATGGGGGTGGGGGTGAAATCCTGTACCTGTTCGAGTTGGAAATGCAACTTCTTGGTCTGGATAGCCAAGTTTGCCATATCCGCCTCGGTGCAACCGGGATGGCTGGATATGAAATAAGGGATTAATTGCTGGTTCAATCCGTGTTGTTTGTTTACACGATCGAATATCTTTTTGAATTGTCCGAAAAGCTCGAATGAAGGTTTGCGCATCATCTTCAGGACATTGTCTTCCGTATGTTCGGGTGCGACTTTGAGACGGCCGGAGACATGGCGGGCTATCAGTTCCTCCATATAGGTATGGGCGGCCTTGTTCAGATTGTCGTCCGCATACCGGTGCAAGAGCAGGTCATAGCGGACACCGCTACCGATAAACGAACGTTTGATTTCCGGCATGCTGTCCACTTCTTTGTATATATCTAACAGCGGCGTATGATCCGCGTTCAGATTCTTGCAGACGACAGGGGAGATGCAAGACGGTTTCTTGCACTGGGCACAGATATCCGGATTCTTCCCTTTCATCCGGTACATATTGGCCGAAGGGCCGCCGAGGTCGCTCAGATATCCTTTGAAGTCCGGCATTTGGGTAATCTCTTTCACTTCTTTCAGTATCGATTCTTTACTTCGTGAGGCGATAAACTTTCCCTGATGCGCCGAGATGGTGCAGAAGGCGCATCCTCCGAAACATCCCCGGTGGATATTTACAGAAAACTTGATCATCTCGAAAGCCGGTATCGTCTTCCCTTTGTACTTGGGATGGGGCAGGCGGGTGTAGGGCAGGTCGAACGACGCATCTATCTCTTCTTCCGTCATAGGCGGGAAAGGAGGATTGACGACTATTATCTGCTTGCCTGCCTTTTGCAGGATACGGGAAGCCTGCTGTTTGTTGGATTCTTCCTCTATGTGTTTGAAGTTCTTGGCCTGTTTCAGCTTGTCGCGCAGGCATTCTTCATGGGAAAAGAGGTGGACATCGTTTGGTAGCGGCTCTACCGTGTCCGCCAGATAGGCCGTTTGCCGTATATCTTTGATCTCATGGAAGGGAATACCCGCCTGCAACCGGTTGACCAGTTCTTTCAGGGGAAGTTCCCCCATGCCGTATATCAACAAATCTGCCGGGCTGTCTTTCAGGATTCCGGGGAGCAGCTTGTCCTGCCAGTAATCGTAATGAGTGACCCGGCGCAGGGATGCCTCTATACCTCCCAGTACGACAGGGATATCCGGATAGATTTCCTTTAATATCTTTGTGTAAACGATACTCGGATAATCGGGGCGCATGCCGGCACGGCGGTCCGGTGTATAAGCATCATCGCTGCGCAAGCGTTTGTTGGCCGTATAGTGGTTGATCATCGAATCCATCGCTCCGGCAGAGACACCGAAGAAGAGGCGTGGCGCTCCCAGTTTCTTAAAATCGCGATAATCCCCACGCCAGTCCGGTTGCGGAACGATTGCTACGCGCAATCCCATCGCTTCGAGTGTCCGCCCGATGACGGCAGCCCCGAATGAAGGATGGTCCACATAGGCATCTCCGCTGAAAAGTATCACATCTATATAGTCCCATCCGCGGGCTTCAACTTCTTTCTTGGTAGTAGGCAGCCATGCCTCCGGTCTGAATGTTCTCATGCCTGCAAAGATACGAATTATATTCAGTCTGTCATGATAGGCCCAAGTTATAACTTTTGCTTATGGGTGATAGGAATTAATGATGTACAAGGGGTATGGAAATCTTTTACCTTTGCAAACAAAAGGAAAAATAAGGTTTGCAAGCGAACTTTATAGTTGCCGGGAATGTTTCAGTAAAAGACATATCATTAAAAAAACAATACAATATGAAAACATTGACAGACGAAAAGCTCACGATCGTAGGGGCAGCAGGTATGATTGGTTCAAACATGGCTCAGACAGCCATCATGATGGGACTTACTTCTAATATTTGTTTGTATGACCCGTACGCTCCGGGGTTGGAAGGAGTGGCCGAAGAATTGTTCCATTGCGGCTTCGAAGGCGTTAATATCACGTTTACTTCCGATATCAAAGAAGCCCTGACAGGTGCCAAATATATCGTAAACTCAGGTGGGGCAGCCCGTAAGGCAGGCATGACCCGTGAAGACTTGCTGAAAGGAAATGCCGCCATCGCCGAAGAATTCGGTAAGAACGTAAAGGCTTATTGTCCGGATGTCAAGCATATCGTAGTTATTTTCAATCCGGCTGACATCACAGGTTTGATCACATTGTTGTATTCAGGTTTGAAACCTTCGCAGGTGACGACTTTGGCAGCTCTGGATTCTACCCGTCTGCGTAGCGAACTGGCTAAACATTTCGGTGTCTCTATGGATGTTGTCGAGAATTGCCGTACATACGGCGGTCATGGCGAACAGATGGCTGTTTACGCTTCTACTGCGAAAGTGGATGGCAAGCCGTTGGCCGGTATGATCGGCACGGATGCCTTGACCAAGGAACAGTGGGCTGAAATCCAGACGAAGGTGACAAAAGGGGGAGCCAACATCATTGCTTTGCGCGGCCGTTCTTCTTTCCAGAGCCCGTCTTATGTCTCTATCGAGATGATTGCTGCCGCGATGGGTGGTAAACCGTTCCGCTGGCCGGCTGGCGCTTATGTATCCAACGGCAAGTTCGACCACATCATGATGGCTTGGGAAACTTCCATTACGAAAGACGGTGTAGCTTTGAAAGAGGTGAAAGGCACTCCGGAAGAAGAAGCTGCTTTGGAAAAGAGCTACAAGCATCTCTGTGCATTGCGCGACGAAGTGATTGCAATGGGTGTTTTGCCTCCGATCTCCGAGTGGCACGCATTGAATCCGAATATTAAATGAAGGGATAGGTAAAAAGATTTAGGTTATCAGGTTATAGATATTTATTAAAAGAGTATGCCGAAAGGATTTTCCATTCCTTCTTTGGCATACTCTTTTTTTATTGGTTACAGTGCAGTTTGATTATCCGATAATTTCCGGATAAGTTCAGCAACGTTTCGTCCGTCCATAAGCCCATGATGTGCACAGACCGAAATGGGCAACAAGTATTTGCCATCCTCCTGCATCAATTTACCTGTGGAAATGCGGGGTGCGGAGTCTCCGTTCTTGAAAGAGGTCGCATGTTTCATTTCCGAGAAAGCGAACCAGGGTAATGCCGAATAGCGGATAACATCCGGTCTGCCGGTATCTTCCGAAAATGACAATCCTGACCCATTTTTAACCCTTTCCATTTCCTGTATCGCGTTTCGAATAAACAGATCGATATTCATATCGTATTCAAAGAAGCCGAAACCGAAAGTCCCGTCTTCACGCCCGATGGTCGGAGAGATATGGATCGTATCATAACGGACTACCGAGTCTTTTTCTATTCGTAATTTGAATGCATCGATTTCGTTTACACACTTCAATAAGAAATGAAGGGAATAAAGGAAAAAAGAGACATTCTGTTCTTTACTTTGTTTGTAGACATCGGTGAAATCCACAAGAGTTGTAACCCCGAAAAAAGGGTCGTCGAATGCAGAAAAGAAAGCGAAATGCTCTTTTCTGTTCCAATTGTCTAAATCGATAACTTGCTTCATCTGGTCCTTTTTTATAAATGTCTTTCTGGATAAAGCGCATCCCACCATTGCGGTTCGTCTTTCAGGTATTTGGCGAACCAGGCGAAGATGGTATTCTGCCATTCGAGACGTTTCTTGTAATCCGCAACGCCATGATCCTCACCGTCTACCTGTACGAACTCGACTGTTTTTCCAAGTAGTTTCAAGGCCAGGAACATCTGGATGCTTTCCCCGACGGGCACGTTCGTATCTGCATTCCCGTGAAGCAGCAGGAGAGGGGTTTTGATCTTGTCGGCATTGAACAACGGACTGTGCTTGGTATAGAACTCCGGATTATTCCACGGGTAAGTGCCCGTATTGGCAACCGAGCAATATCCATATCCCCAATATCCTTCTCCCCAATAACTGCTCAGGGCGCTGATACCCGCATGGCTGACAGCGGCAGCAAACAGGTCGGTCTTTGTTTGCAGATATTGTGTCATGAAACCGCCGTAGCTGGCGCCGGCACAACCGATTTTCTTCGGGTTGACGAACGGATGTTCTTTGCAGAACAGTTCTGTTCCCTGGATGATTTCATCGGCAGTCTTGTCTCCCCAGGCGTTTACGTGACGGGCGGCGAACTCTTGTCCGAAGCCGGTCGTGCCGCTTGGGTTCAACGTGTAGACCACATAGCCGAGGGCTGCATACATATGCATGGAGTAACTGAATTCCAGCGCACGGTTAGTGGGAGAGGTTCCGCCATAGTAGTAGACGATCATCGGATATTTCCGGGATGCGTCGAAGTTGGGCGGGAGATAATAGCGGCCCTGAATGACAGTCCCGTCGGTAGAGGTGAAATTCCAGTCGCGCACTTCTCCGAATTGGATGTTTTTCAGTTTGTCGGCCGACAAGTCGTAGATCAGTTGCGTCTTCTTGCTCATGGTGTTGTAGCTGTACAGGCGGTTGGCGTTGGATACGCTCTGTCCGTAGTAATACATGACCGGAGCGGCTTCGGCCAGCGAATAATTGTAAATGACGTCTTCCGGCAGGTCGAGGCGGCGGATTTTCCCGTTGGCCGGATTGCAGGTATAGACACGCTGGTAATCCTGATCTTCCGTCAACATATAGATCTGTCCGTCGAATTTGTTCCATTGTGCACTTGTGACGTTCGGATTGAAGTCTTTGGTAAGCGCTTTCGCTTTCCGCGTTGCCGGATCGTACAGGAAAAGCTGCCCGTCGTAGGTGTTGGATATCTGTCCCTCTTTGATGTTCAGGCCGATATTGTCGAAGGCATTGCCGGAACCGAACACCATCAACTGCTTGCCGTCCGGTGAGAAGGTCGCCCCATTGATGTATTTGGCCCTTTCCCATAAGGTGTCGACCGCCATGCTCTGCAAATCCAACTTATACATGGAATTGCTGGAGTGGGGCAGTGAAGTGTAATCCTGCTCACTGGTGCTGAACAGCAGGTAACGGCTGTCGGCACTGACATCATTAATAAAGGTATTGTTATGTCCGTATGTCAGCTGCTCGTACAGGCCGGTTTGAAGGTCGTAACGCCAGATGAAGTAACGGTTGCGGAATCCCGGCAGGCGATCGTTCGGTTCCAGGATACGAAGCATATCCGGCCCGTCTTTAGGCCCCTCTTCCCGGATGGTGTAGAGCAATGTCTTTTCATCCGGAGTGAAGCTGAAACTGCCTTCCGGCAGGTTTTCCGCCAGGACTTCCTCCTGCATGGTGGCCGGATCAACGGTTACCAGCTCTTTCCCATTCATTCCGGTACGGGTGAAATACATCTTGCTGCTCGTCGGCATCCAGTCGGCAGTCAGGATAAACCCTTTATCCTGCAATAAAACCCGTCCGGTCGCCGCATCCCGCAATTGGGCGTATTGTTCGCTTTTCCCACCTTCCAGGCGTGTGTAATATTTTACCAGTACATATTTCCCGTCAGGTGAAACGCTCGTTCCCCGGAATTGCGTTCCTTCCAGGATATCGCGTGATGTATATCGCTTTTCCGGATCGAGAGAAGCTATGACTTGTGCTTCCTCTTCGCTCTTGAACTTGGCTGCCAGCGTGGACGGACAGGTATCGGTGTCGGCTGTCAGATATTTGATTACCACTTCATAGCGGTGCGGTTCCAAGGTCAATTCGGAAGTGGCGCCGATCGGTTTATTGTTGACGAACACTTCGAATGTCCCCGGTCCGGAGATTTCCAGCGAGCCTTTCGTGTAGCGGTCGCTGTTCAGGTAGAACGAATAGAGATGCAAGGCATATCCTTTTTCGGGCGTCGGGACGGTAATCAGTCCGGCGGTGTCCGCATCGACCACGCCCGCGTTGCTTAGGGCACGGTCGAACGGGATGGTCGATTTGACCAGGTTTTTCGCTTCGAAAGGTTTGCCATTGACGTTCAGGCTGTCTGCCAGGATCGGTTTGTTGACCGTTATCGGCCCGGCATGAAGGTACTGCATCACTTTAACGTCTTCCGCCGCTTGTGTGGCGAAAGCCGAAAAGAGGAGTAACGGGATAAGTTTAATCTTTTGATTCATGTATCGTATATATTTAGAATGTCTGTTTGCGGGTGGCGCTGATCATATACAGCCGGTCACTGTCTTCCATCGTGTTGACAGTGAAGAAAGGGGATAACATGCGTGCCAACTCTTCCACGGGAGGCAATCCTTCCGAGAGTTTTCCGGCATGTTTGTCATGATGCCCGTTAATCTTGTCGCGGCTTTCGCTGTGGCAGATCACCAGTTCGCCGCCAGCCGGCAGCAGTCCGGCTAAATGGGAGATCAGTTTCTCCGGTTCCTGGAAATGGGGGAAAACACTGTAAGCAATGATATAGTCGAAAGATTCTCCCCGTATGTCCCGTACGTCCTGGCAACGGAAGTCGACGATTGGTGTCGCGTATTTGCCTCGTGCCTTTTCGATCATCCCCGGAGAGATATCCACTCCCACGATTTGCAGGGGAGAATGGGGCAGGAGATAACTTTCCAATACGCCTGTCCCGCATCCTATGTCCAGTATGCGGAGCCCTTTCCGCAAGCCGGTTCGTTGCAGGATGTCGTTCAGCTTTTCCGGATCATGGTAGCAAAGCTCGTCCCACCGGTCGGCAAGGGTGTCGAAGAAGTCCGCTACCTTGTTCATGGCAGTTGTCCCTCCCAGACAAAACAATCGGCAAACAAGCCTTTGAGGTCTGTCGCCTCTTTGAACAGTCCGAACACGGAAGAGCCCGATCCGGACATGGATGCATAGACGGCTCCTTTTTCATACAGCGTTTCTTTAATCCCGGCAATGACCGGATGTTTCGGGAAGACGCTTTTCTCGAAATCGTTTACCATCCGTTCTTTCCATTCTCCGACAGGTCTCCTGATGATTTCCTTCAAAGAGGTTCGCGGAGCAGCGGGTGTCACCATCGAATAGGCCTCCGGTGTCGAGACGGCGACATCCGGCTTGACAAGACAGAGATGATATCCCGTCAGCGACAATTCCACCGTTTCGAAGATATTTCCTGTGCCGGATGCGAATACCGGCGTATTGCGGATAAAGAACGGGCAGTCCGCCCCGATGGAAGAAGCAAGCTCTTCCAAGCCGTCTTCCGGGATGTGAAGCCCGCAATAGTCGTTCAGCAACTTCAGCATAAAAGCGGCATCGGCCGAGCCTCCGCCAAGTCCGGCCCCGAAAGGAATGGCTTTCAGCAGATGGACTTCCAGTTCCGGAATTTCATACCGTGACTTCAGCAGGTTCAACGCTTTGACAACCAAATTCTTTTCAATTGGGGCATCTACCGGTATTCCCGTCTGTGTGAAAGAGAATGTATCGGCTCCGACTATTTCCAGCGCATCTTTCACCGGGATCGGATAGAAGATAGTTTCGATATTATGATAGCCATCGGGACGTTTGCTCACGACATTCAGCCCCAGGTTTATTTTGGCATTAGGAAAACAGATCATACGTTTCTTTTTTAATGATTGGCAAATGTAAGTATTAATACAAACTTTTCCATACAAATCAAGTGGTAACTGTGGCAAATTATGGCTGGTGGAATGTGAATCTGACAAGTTTGCAGAAGAGGGGAATACTGACTTAGTTCGTTATGAACTATGGTTATACTGCTCACAAAGATAGTAAATATCCTGTAAGTGCTTATAAATAGTTGTTATTTATCAGGTGTTTTCTGTGTTTATTTTGCCTGTGGACGGATTAAATTATACTTAGAATCTCCGGTTAGGGTATAAACAAGGGTGACTAACCGTTGGTATTTTATCGTCTTTCCCTTTATTGTAGCCGATTTCAAGAGACATATCAGGCCTTGATTTTTAGTAATCGACTTAGTCCATAACGGACTAATTAAATTAAAATATCATGGCAAACGAACCTAAAAAGCGCAGTATTACAGGCAAATTGGTAGCCAACGTACTGACCGAACGTGAGGACGACTTCACATGTAATGTAACCTATGTCGCAAACCGCTCTATCAAAGACCTTTGCCGGATAAGAGCGGCCAAAGGAAGCAAGTACACTGCCGCCGAGTATGAGAGCATGTACAACGATCTTGAAGAAACGGCGAAAGAAGAGATGTACTCAGGTTCTACCGTAGAATTTGGCTTTACGAACAACTCTCTTGGAGTCGACGGGCCGTTTATCGGACCGGGAGCCGCTTTCGATCCTGCAAAGAACAATGTATCCATCCGCAGCACCACCCGCTCTGTTTTCCGTGAAGATCTGAAGAGTATAAATGTAATCATTTCAGGTGTCGAGGAAAATCTACCCACGATCACCACCGTTACCGATGTCGTGACCGAAAAGGTCAACTCGCAACTCACCCCGTCAGGCAATCTCAACGGCGAAGGCAAGCGTGTCAAAGTGGTCGGTTCGGAAGGATCGACCGTCGGTTTCTTTTTTATCAATGCCGATACGGAAGAAGAAACTGCCGTTCCGAAAACTTCTGTTTCCCGTAACGATCCGTCGTTCTTCTCCTTTACGATTCCGCAACTGGCGAAAGGCTACTACTATCTCGAAATCGCGACCCAATATGGAGGCAACAGTAAAACCGTCCTTAAAGAGGTGCGCCGTAACCGCTTCCCCTATAAGCTGAGGGTAGGCGAGGATGAGGAAAGACCGGGCGAACTCTGATGCTCCCTTTTTTTACGACCATCGTAATAGGGTTGTTACGATCTCCGTAAAGCCTTTGTTACGGTAGCCGTAATAAAACAAGTGCGACATATCTATAAACTACATAATAATTATTGCATATGAAAAAGAGATACTTAAAGAACATGACAGCTCGTGTGACGGCACTGATGCTGTCTTTTTTATGTCTGGCTGGAAGCCAGGCCGTAGTGGCGCAAAGCCTTAGTATGGGAGGAGGAGCGTCTTCGATCGGTAGCAGCCTTTCGGGAAATATCGATTCTAATAAAAACAAGTTCCATTCACCTATGACAAAAAGTGGGGAAACTGTCGATATAACAGTAAACGGAATAAGTTATACGGATTGGGATTCTGCCCTCACAGCAATCAACCAATCGGCAGAAACAAATTTCGATATCGTTTTAAATGCAGATCTGACAGTGGGAGAAATGCCGGCAAAAGCATGCGTATTTAGTAGCAGTGATCCTGCCGATCCAAAAACTTTTCACTTTTATAATAGTAATAATACGGGTAATGAATATCGAATGTCAATGCAAGGAGCTGTTGCCTTCAAGAATATCAAGTTGAATATATTTCAAATAGTAGCAAATGGGCATACGCTTACGTTTGATGAAGGGACAGATTGCAGTGCTTCCGGATACACTAATAATGGACAAAATTCATATACGGGAATATGTAATGTCTGGGGAGGTGGTAATACCGAGAATGTTGAGAATACGAACATCATCATCAAAAGCGGCCAGTTCGGATGGGTATATGGCGGTAGCGGTTCTACCGGAGCTGTCACCGGAACCGCTAAAATAACGATGAGTGGCGGAACGATTAACGGAAGTATTTTCGGCGGAGGTTATAATGGCTCATGTGGCAATACGGAAGTCGTTATGTCCGGAGGTACTACCTGCTGGATTTATGGAGGGGGTGAAATAGGGGATGTGACCGGCACTTCCAAACTGACTATTTCCAACACGGCTGTCGTTACCGAAAATATATTTGGAGGTAGTGATTCCGGCACTTGTGGAAATACGGAAGTAAATGTTTCCGGTGGAACTTTTGCATATGGCATATATGGAGGCGGTTTTATCGGGCAGGTAACAGGGCTTTCTAAAGTGATCGTGACCGGAGGTGATTTTTCCGGTACGATTTACGGAGGGGGATTTGGGAAAAAATGTGGGCAAGGCGATAGCAGGGATGCGAATCTCGGCAAAGTCGGAAGTACGGAAGTACATGTGTCCGGATTGACGAATGGAGAAGTTTCGGTTTATGGAGGAGGCTTGTATGCGGATGTGACAGGGAATACCCAAGTTACGATAAATACAGGAAAATACCATTCGATATATGGTAGCGGGCATGTGGAAAGCCCTTATAATCCGTCCCATATCGGAGGTGATGTGACTGTTACGTTCAATGATGGAGAAACACGGACCTTAGGGGCGGTAAATGATCAAATTGCAGGTGCTTCGGACGGCGTTGTTGCAGGAAGTATGAATATCGTCATAAAAGGAGGTACGGTCACGACTGGCCTTCAGTCTGGGAATTTGGTTTATGCTCTGGGGAATGTCTACGAAAGTTGTACGTTGATGTTTGATGGAGTAGGGAACGAAAGCGCTCCATATGTAACTCCTATGATTGAGGGTTTTACAGATATCGTCCTCAACAATTCGGTTGTCAGTTTTAAAGAACCTCAAACCACAGGAAGCGGAATATTTCTTTTACATGGCTTTAGTCTTGATCCTGCACATCCGGTAAACATAAGCGGGAATGGCAAATTGATCGGGACCGGAATCCTGCTTCACATAATCGGGAAAGATTTCTCGACTAACACACCGTTGGTAGTTGCAAGCAACCTTCCCAAAACCACTACATTCGCCAAATATGTAAAACTGGAAGCCGGCAGTGCCGTTACTTCCCCCGTCTACAAAGCCGGAAACACCTATCGCGTGAAAAAGGATAGCGAAACCCTTTATACGGTAAAGATCACGGAACCGGACCGGAAATTCGGAACTTTGTCTGTCGTATGGGATAAGTTTAAAGAGCAAGATGTCGAGTTGGAAGATGGCGACCAAGCTCCGGCAAATACCCAGTTGACTGTTACCGTCACCCCGGCGGATGCAGGTATTGCCGCTATCCTTAAAAACAATGGTCAAACGATAACGAGCGGTGAGAAACTGACCTTGTCCGCCGATGCCGATATAACGGTGGAAACAGAAATCCAACCGTTGGATTTGTCCCAGCGAAGCGATGATGTCACGATCTCGAAGGATGGCGATGCTTGGAAATATACGGAAGCCGCCATTACAAGAACCGCTACGGCAGCAGTCTCTTTCAACGGTACAATCAAGAACACCCTTGCCGATGGCAAACGCATGTTGATCGATAACACCGCACAAGGTGTTTTGATCTTCGAGAGCGCAAAGATCAACTCGACATCGACCGCGGCTCCGGCATTGACAATCGAGAACGGAGCGAACGTTTCCTTTAGCGGAAGCTTGGAAGTAAAGACAGGCAATGCCGACCAATACGGTATCCTGAATAACGGTAACCTGACCATTACAGGTACATCGACAACGATCACATCGACCAATACGGATGGAAGCAGCGATAAAGGAATCCAAGTCGGCAATGGTGCGGTCATTGTGTCTGAAACAGGTACTACTCTTACTACTTCCGGTCTGAGCAATGAAGGAACTGTTGTCGTGAAAGAGGGTGCTGAGGCCAAGACCGAAGGAGGACAGGATTTGCAAAAGACTTATCTGGTTATGATCGCCGATCCGGGTAACGGCCATACCTTTACGGTAAAAGCCGGAGATATCGAAATCAAGTCTAACGACAAGGTAGCCGATAAGACGATATTGACAGTCCAGGCAATCCCGGCAAATGGCTATCGGTTGGAAACGATCACTGCCACTCCCAAAGACGGGCAGGCTGTGACATTGGCAAACAACGGAACCTATGTGATGCCTGAAAATGAAGTGACCTTCAAGGCTACCTTCAAAAGCACGTATGTCCCGCCTGTCCCGACTTACTATACTGTTACCCTCCCCGAAGTGGAAGGTGTCACCACCAATCCGAAAGCTGGTATGCGGACCGTCGAGGAAGGCTATTCGTTCAGCTTTACCCTGACGCTTCATGAAGGCTACGAAAGTTCCCGGCCGGTAGTAAAAGCTAACGGCATAGTAGTAGAACCTCGTGAAAGCGATGGCAAATACATCATTCGGAATATAGAGGAAGATACGGAAATAACGATCGAAGGCATCATAAAAGACGATCCGACGGGCAATGCGACGATTGAAGGAGAGATAAAGGTCCAGGCTATCGGTTCTACCCTGCATATCTATCTCCCGAAAGCGGAAACCGTCAGTGTCTATACGCTTTCCGGACTTCTTTACGGGCAACAGGATTTATCCGCAGGAAGTACGCAGATGCAATTGGGCAGAGGCATGTATCTTGTGAAGATCGGAGAGAAGACATATAAGATCGTAATCCGGTAACAAAAAAAGGAAGGTGTTCCCAAGCACCTTCCTTTTAATCTTTTTGGCATGGATCTCTTTTTATCTCTGCCCTTCTCCGATCATCTCTTCTGCCAGTACTTTGTCGGCGTCTTTCTGGATGTTCGGGAGTTCCAGGCCGTAACCTTTGATGCGGTCTTCACGTTTCAGCAACAGTGAAATGACAAGTGCCAAAACACCGAAGCAGGTGAAGATCAACATCGGGATCGTATAGTCGTAGGTCGGTTTGCCGTTGATCTCTCCGGTAATGCAATATTGATCCAAAACGATGCCGATCATATACGGAACCCCCATCAGCCCCCAGTTTTGTACCCAGAATATCAGAGCGTAGGCAGTCCCTAATTTGTTTTCCGGAATGATCTTCGGAACGGAAGGCCACATGGCGGACGGAACCAGCGAGAAGGCGATACCCAACAGCAGGATCAGGCCCAGGGCGATCAACCAGTTGTTCAGCATCGGGATGGAGAATGTGAGGTGGATGAATATCAGCATGATGGAGCCGATAATCATGATGGTGGCTCCCTTTCCCTTACGGTCGTACAAGTTCCCGAAGAACGGAGTTAAAAGGATGTTGCCGAACGGCAACAAGGCCGGAATGACACCGGACCATTCCGGATCGATCCCGAACTTATTGATCATCAGGTTCGGAGCGTATTTCAGGAAGGGGAAGACAGCCGAATAGAACAGGACGCAGAGGAGCGCCATATACCAGAAGCCTTTTAACGTGATGATATCCAGGATATCGCCGAAACGGAACGGCTCTTCCGCTTCTTCTTCTCCGGTAGCGTCGGCTGCATCTTCCGCATCACGTTTCTTATCCATGATTACGAATACGATGAAGGATAATAAACCGATGCAAAGCAGGATCAGACCGATGAAGATCGGCATGCTGATGGAGTTGCCGAACGCGCGGCTCAACAAAGGCGTAACGCCGATCGCCAACCCCGTACCGATACGGGCACAAGCCATTTCCAGCCCCATTGCCAAGGCCATCTCTTTGCCTTTGAACCATTTTACGATGATCTTCGAAACGGTGATACCGGCAATCTCGATGCCGACGCCGAACAAAGCATATCCTAATGAAGCCACTACCAATGGATATCCGTATTCCGAACCGAAAACGGTGACGGTTGCACCGTCGAAGTTGTGTGATATACCGAACCATTTAATAAATACGCCGATCAGCATGATGCTGGTCGCCATCAAACCGGTGAAACGTACGCCCATCTTGTCCAGGATCATACCTCCGAAGATCAGCATCAGGAAGAATACGTTGAACCAACCGTAGGCGCTGGTGAATTTGCCGTATTCATTGGCTGTCCATCCCAGTCCGCCTCCTTCGACGGGGGTTTGTAGTAAGTCTTGTAGCGGAGCCATCATGTCTGTGATGAAGTACCCGCAGAGCATTGTGAATGCGACGAGCGCCAGTACGGACCATCGTGCCGTCTTCGATTCGCTCAGTTTTCTCTGAATTTGTTCTGTCATGATATTTGTTTTTGAATTATGTTATTTGTTTTCTTTCAAGAATAAGGGCAAGGCATCCGCCACGATGAAAGTGCTTCCGCCGATAAAGATGAGGTCGTCCTGTCCGGCTTGCGCCAATGCTTTTTCCACGGCTTCCGGCACGGAATCGCAGATCGTGCCCGGCAAACCGTGCCGTGCCGCTTTTTCTGCAAACTTTTCCGCAGGCATTGCCCGTTGCACGGATGCTTGGGTGAAGAAATAGAACGCCTTTTCAGGCATCAGCTCCAATACGCCGTCGATATCTTTGTCGTTGACCATGCCGACGACCATGAAGAGCCGTTTGTGACGTTTCAACTCTCCTGTCAGGTGGAAGCCTAAATATTGCCAGGCGCCTGTGTTGTGCCCCGTGTCGCAAATCACGGTCGGTTGCTTTTGTAACGTTTGCCAACGGCCCATCAAGCCGGTCAGTTCGACTACGTGCTCGAAACCTTCACGGACGGCTTGGCGCGTGATCATCGTGCCATTCTCCTTCAAAATACGGAGAGCCGTCAATACGGTGGCTGCGTTTTTCCCTTGTACGGCGCCACCCAGTTCACCGAAGAGCTGCCCGTAGTCGGTACTGTCGTAATACCATTCGTTTGATTCATCCAAATAGGCGTCACGAAGCACTTTTTCAAATTGCGGCAAAAACAATTTAGATCCGATATCCTGGGCCTTTCTAAGGAAGATGGGCAGGAGGCCCGCCTGGTCGATTTCGCCGATTACGGCCGGGACCCCTTTCTTGATGATGCCCGCTTTCTCGACGGCTATCTTCTCGACCGTGTCTCCTAAGAACTGTGTATGGTCCAAACTGATGTTCGTGATGATGCTTAGGATGGGAGTGATGATATTGGTGCTGTCCAGGCGGCCGCCCATGCCCACTTCGATAACGGCATAATCCACCTTCTCGGCACGGAAATAGTCGAAAGCCATGCTGGAAGTCAGTTCGAAGAAGGAAGGATCGAGAGTTTCGAAGAAGGAACGGTGGCGTTCTACGAAATCCATGACATATTCCTTCGGTATCTTTTGTCCGTTTACCCGTATCCGTTCGCGGAAGTCGATCAGGTGCGGGGAGGTGTAAAGCCCGACCTTATATCCCGACTGGCGCAGGATGGCGGCCAGCAGGTGACTGACGGAGCCTTTGCCGTTTGTACCGGCTACGTGTATCGTTTTGTAGGCTTTATGCGGATTGCCTAAATGGTCGTCCAGTGCGATACTGGTTCCTAATCCGGGTTTGTAGGCTGAAGGTCCGGCATTCTGAAAAACAGGAATACTGGTATATAGATAGTGTAGCGTCTCTTCGTATGTCATGCTGTTGTTATTTATATTTCGCAAAGTTAGGTACAAATCTTTTAGGAAAAAAGGAATTGGTTAAAATGATAGGTGGAATAAACAAGAAAAGGATACCCCAAACCGGATATCCTTTTCAATTTAGCTTTTATAATTCTGTGGAATTAATTTCTTGGGATTGCTTTTTTTACAACCATCTGACGGCCTTCGTACGTAGCTCCGTTCAAATCTCTGATTGCATTTTGTGCTTCGGAATCTTCCGGCATTTCGACAAACGCAAAGCCTTTGGATCTTCTTGTGTCGCGGTCTATGATCAGTTTAACTGAATCAACTGTTCCGAACTCTTCCATTACATCTCTCAAATCCGATTCCTTAACGTTATAGCTAAGGTTACCAATATACATGTTCATAAATATAAAAATAAAAAAATTAATAATTCAACAATCGAATTTAAGGAAGTTATTTATCAGAGATGAAAATGCTCAATATATAATTGAGAAGATACATGTGAAAAATCAAATCGATATAATCTCTCATTGTTTGTTGATACAAAGGAAAGCATTCTTTTCGGATAAAGCGCCCTACTTCCCGATATATCTTGAATAATTTGTTTCTTTTGTGAAATTAGACCAATACTTAAGGATTGGCGGTTGTCTTAAATTATTCTATCTTTGTGGCCCGTTACAGAATTTATATAGAAGCAGAAAAGGATGAATAGACAACGTGTTACTTATACTCCGACCGGCGGGGTATGTTCTAAAATGATGATTGTCGACTCGGAAGACAACGTGATTAAAAATGTACAGATCATTGGCGGTTGCCAGGGAAATACACAAGGTTTGTCCAGGCTGCTGGTCGGAATGGAGGTCGGCGATGCGATCCGGCGGCTCGAAGGCATCGATTGCCGTGAGCGCGGGACCTCGTGCCCGGACCAGTTGGCACAGGCATTGAAGCAGATCAGTCGATGATCAGCTTATAACCGATCCCGCGTACGTTCAGTATTTTGATCGATTCGTCTTTCGACAGTTTATGCCTCAACTTGGTTATGAATACGTGCAGGCTGCGGGCATTGAAGAACGAATCGTCTCCCCAAAGTTCCAACAGGACGTCTTTCATGGGCAGCACATGGTCTTTGTTTTCGCATAAGCGCTTCAGTATTTCGGATTCGCGGTTGCTTAGCAATTGCTTTTCTCCGTAGTACTGAAGCGTTTGCGTGATGGAGTCGAATGTATATTGTCCGAGCGTGAAGTTGCTGCTTTCTTCTTTACGGACGCTTATTTTGTTCAATAATGCTTTGATACGGATGATAAGTTCCGCCATCCCGAACGGTTTTTTCAGGTAATCGTTGCCTCCCAGTTCGAAACCTTCGACCACGTCGTTGGCTGCTGAACGGGCGGAAAGGAAAAGGACCGGTATCTGCCGATCCGTTTTCCGGATGTGCCGGACCATCGTGAAGCCGTCTATTTTCGGCATCATGATGTCTGTGACGATGATATCCGGCTTTGTCTCTCTATATCGTGACAATCCTTCTTCTCCGTTTGCGGCGAGAATCACTTCAAATTCTTCACCGTCCAGAGTGTCTTTTATAATCATGGCGAGCGTCGGCTCGTCTTCAACCAATAATACTCTGATCTTATCCATTGTCGTCAATTCTTAAAATGAAGGGTGAATGTGGAACCTTTTCCCGGCTGGCTCTTGACGGTAACATTTCCGCCGTGCTTGGACATCATATCGTGTACATAATATAACCCAAGCCCGAACCCTTTTACGTCATGCAAGTTGCCGTTGGGGACGCGGTAGAATTTGTCAAAAATCCTTTTCAGGTTAGCCTCGCTGATGCCGATTCCTTCGTCTGTAACTGAAAGAACAGTTTCTTTGGGCGATACGGCACCTCTGATTGTGATTCGGCAGGGCTTCTCGCCAGAATATTTGATTGCATTCCCGATCAGATTGCTGAGCATATTGTACAGATGGGTCCGGTCGGCTGTTACCACTAATTTAGCCGGTATCTCTGTCGTCAGGTCGATGGGTCTGTCCGTCTTCAGTTTGAATTGCTCGATAAGCGGAATGAGCAGTTCCGGTACCGGTATCGGTTCGGGCCGTAGGCGGAAAGTATTCCTGTTTTCGACAGAAAGGGTCAATATTTGTTCGACAAGTCCGGATAGGTGGTTGAGTTGTTCCCGTACGATACTCAAATATTTCTTTTGCTTCTCGTTAGTGGTGTCACTGTAATTCAGCAGCACGTCATTGGCGGCATAGGCTACCGATATCGGTGTTTTCAGTTCATGCGTCATGTTGTTGGTGAAGTCTGTTTTCAGTTCCTCTATCGTTTTCTGCCGGAGGATGGTATAAAGGAGGTAGATGAAGGCTATCAGAATAATAACGATAAGCAGGAATGAAGAAGTCAGGATGCCTGCCATTTGACGGAATACGATCCGGTCGGGGGATGGTAGTTTCAGGCTGTAATAATACTGTTCCGGCTCGATCGTGTGGGTAAAACAGACCGCATTCTTCCAGGGTTGTTTTTTATATAGCGAATCACCGCCGGCGTAAATGACGGAGTCGGTTGCTCCCTGCCGGATCACTTGCAGGACGAACGGTGCTGCAATTCCTCTTTCCTGCAATTCCATTTGCAGCAAGTTCTTATATTGCGCGTAATCAATAGGCAGTAGTGAGTCTATTTTCTGGTGCATCATGATCTGGACGCCTCTTTCCATTGTACTGATCATCTGCAGGTATTCTTTAAGGGTCTCGGCTGCTGCTATATATTGGACTGTAGTGGCAGGGGAAGGCGATAGAGTTTGATCCTGGCTGAGGGAATCCTTTTTGTCTTCCCAATCCGTATCCCGGCTGATTGAAATCCTGGGTGAGATTTCTTCATGATAATTATTTTGGCTAAGCGAATCCAGGCGTAGGAATAATTCCATATAATCGGCCATCCGCATGGATTCTTCTATCTTCTCCCACGTGCTTTTCTTATTTGAAACATACAAACCTTTTAGCCAGTAACCCTGCGATATCAGTAACCCGGCAAGAGAAAGGCAGATGAGTGCCGCTATTATCTTAAATCGGAGACGTGTCTTCATCCCAGTCATATTATTATCTGATTGGCTCATTATTCCTTATAAAGACCGGATTGTTTCTTCGCTTAAGCCGGTGCATTTCGCTATGGTAGCAATATCTACGCCCGTATCTTTCATCTTAAAAGCGACTTGGCGCATACCTTCGGCAAGGCCTTCCGCTTTCCCCTCGGCTTTTCCTTTCGCTTCTCCTTCGGCAAGACCTTCAGCCTTACCTTCGGCGAGGCCCTCTATTCTCCCTTCCCATTTGGCCGTGTCGATCACGTCGTTTTGGATCATGATGGCATCGAGATGCCGGTCGTAGATAAGACGTTCCTGGGGCGACATGGAGTAGTATTTTAACTTCTCGCGGGCTTCCTTCAGGCCGGGAGCCGTCGTGTCGGGGCGGATCGTGCCGTCTTTCAGGTATTCGATCCATTCGTCCAAAGGGGTAAGAGCCGCTTTGTCGAACTCGTTCACGCGGATCAGGATGTATTCGGGGAAGATTTCAGCAGGAAGGTGCGGGACGAGGACATCACGCTCGCGCACGTTTACACGCAGCTGGTCGCCCGTATGCACGCCGATGAAATGGTTCTGGCCGTGATAGAAATAGTCCGCTCCGATGCCGATGTCGAAATAAAGGATGCTGATGGAGTAGACTTTCTTGATTTTCTGGTAGCCTTCACCAAGAGAAATATGTTCGGTGATCGTTTTGGCCACGCCGTAGAGGATGCGCTCCAAGTAATGCAGTTCGCGTGTGTTCTGGATCTCGACGAGGATGATCTCGCCCTTGCTGTTGAGGGCTTTGATATCGACGCGGTTGAACTTGTCGTCGGCGCTTTCCTGATTGCCCTCGCTTTCGAGGATTTCGACGATCTTGATCTCTTCGTTCAGCATGACGGTCAGGAAGCCGTCGAGCACATCGAAGTTGGCTTTCTGGCGCAACAAGCGCTTGATGGCCCAATCAAAACGGATATATCTGTCCTGCAACTCTTTTCTTTCCATCTCTTCCATGATTTTCAGATCTGACTCTTCTTTTTTCATAGTTACTGTTGATTTTAATTGTTACGTAATTCGCAAATATACGCATTATTTATGAACAGGAGGGCGGATTGGGTAAAATGTTTTCTAAAATCTAATAACCGGAATATGCAATGATAGTAGAAAATATGAGCATTGAGGAAATTCAGCGAGATTAGATCCTATACCGAAATAATCGCAATTTACCGTTCGCAGTCAATAAATACACCGGAGATGTTGATGAAATTCCTTTGTTTTGTCAGGTAACCGGCGATAAGACTAAATAACACTTCGTAAGCGAGTGATAACACAGTTTCTCCCCGGAAGGCTTTTCCTTTGCAGTGTTAATTAAAAAACAAACGAAAATGAAACGAATACTTTATTACTCTTTGGCTTTACTTGTTGCCGGTAGCGGGATGGTACAGGCGCAGGATTGGATTCATGGAAAGGTGGTCGATAAAAGAGAACAGCCGATAGATGGAGTGGCTGTCGTGTTGCAAACATTGGATTCTACTTATATGGATGCGGTCGTCACGGATAGCTTGGGGCTGTTTTTACTGAATAAGGAAGCCGACCGGGAATACCGTTTGCTGTTCCAGCATTTGTTATATGAACCGGCCTGTAAAGAAATTTCTACCTCAGATGTCGGTAGGGTACAACTGATCGAAAAAGAGAACGAACTGGATGGTGTTGTGGTAAAGGCCGAACGTCCGCAGGTGAAAGTGGAAAATGGCAAATTAAAATATGATGTCCCCCAATTGATGAAAGATAAGGCGGTCAGTAATGCGTTCGAAGTGGTGAAACAGATACCCGGTGTGATCGGTACGGACGATGCCGTCCAACTGTTGGGCGCCGGCAGTCCGAGCATTGTGATCAATGGGCAGTTGACCACGATGTCGATCGATCAGTTGGTCGGTTTGCTGAAGACAATCCCGGCTTCGAGGGTAAGTAACGTAGAGATCATGTATAATGCACCCGCCAAATATAATATCAAAGGAGCTATGATCAATGTCGTATTGGATAAGGAAACTGCCGAAAAGAATATTCTTCAAGGAGAAACCGGTGCCGATTATTTGCAGCGCCATTACGCGGAGGGGAGAGTTCATGGCAACTTGCTTTACTCCACATCCCGTTTCAATATAGACTTCTTAGCCGATGGGGCTAAGGGACGGAACTACATGGGAGAGGATATTCTGGCCCGTCATACCCTGGAAGAACGGGTAACGGAGGTCAACCAATCGGGACGCGGCACCCGGAGCGGCATAGATGGAACGGTGCGTTTAGGCATGGACTATACTTTCAAAAATGATGACAGGCTTTCTGCCGCTTATTATCTTACGGCTGGCAAATCCGATATCGAGCGGATAGCCGCTACAACCTTCCAGACATTGAAATCCGGACAGCCGGTGGAAGAACGCCTGAGCCGTACCTATGTGGAAGGAAACAATGCGTTGCATAATGTCCGTATTCAGTATGACGGCAACTCCGGACTGATGGCGGGAGCGGATTTTACGCGTTATCATTCACCCGGTTTCCAGACATTTGTCGATCAAAGCCGTGAAACGACGGTGACGGATATGCAGAACAATTCCAAGCAAGATATTTCACAAGGAGCACTATTTATTAACCATAGCCGCACTTTTGAAACCGGGTGGGCGCTGAATTACGGTGTCCACGGCGGTTTCACTTCTTCGAAGACCTATATCGATTATCTATATAATAAAGGTAACGGCTATGAATTGGCTTTTGATGAACTTGAAAATAACCGCCAGAAAGAGTATAGTGGAAATACATTCTTGGAGGTGTCCAAGGATTTCGGTTCTCATTTCTCCGCAACTGCTTCCCTGAAAGTTGAATACTTCAAATCGGATTATACCTCTAACGGTGTGAAGTCCACACTTTGGAATGACTGGACTTTATTCCCGAATGCGACTCTCAGCTATACGATCAATCCGATGCACATCATTCAACTGGATATAAGCAGCGACAAAACCTATCCGTCTTATTGGGATGTGACACCGCAGGCAAGCCCGATCAATTCTTATTCCGTTGTCTTGGGCAATCCTTCCCTGAAGCCTTACCCTTCTTATAGCGGGCAGTTGATTTATATCCTGAAGCAAAAATATACGATCCTCGCTTTTTGTGACTATGTGCCCGATTACTTCGTCCAATTGCCTTATCAGAATACCTCGGAACTGAAAAACGTATTCCGGTATGAGAACATGGACTACCTGTTGCAATTCGGAATCGGGGCGATTGTCCCTTTCCGTGTCGGAGAGTTCTGGAACAGCCAGGTAACCTTGTCAGGTCAGCGTATTCAAGAGAAGTTGGACCATTTTCATGATCTGTCTTTTCATAATGAGAAATACACCGGACAGTTCAAGATGGACAATACGTTCACCCTTTCCAAGACCCGTCCGAATTTGAAACTGGATTTGAATGCCTATTTCGTGACCGGAGCCGTGCAGGGAATCTATGATCTCGGCTACCTCTATGACGTGTCTTCCGCACTGAAATGGCAGTTTGCCGACGATCGCGCTACTTTGATCCTGAAATGTAATAACATTTTCCGTAGCAATATGCCTCATACAATGGAAATCAACCAGTCCGGTCAATATAGCCGCCTTTGGAAACTGGATGACCAACGTTGTGTAACCGTTTCTTTTGTCTGGAAATTCGGAGGTTATAAGAAAAAGCACCATGAAGCGGTGGATGCTTCCCGGTTCGGCAAATCGATGTGACCTGCTCTTTTGACATTTAGATCGGGAAATGGGATATTTGCTATCAAATGGAATGTTAAAAAATATTACCCTTGCGGGTAATTTCAAATAGTTGGGGTATAAATCCGATTTTCACGGGATCATGCTGTCTTTTTGATAAAAGAAGATTCGGGGTGTATAAATGGGATTCTCTTTTGCGAGGTTCGGAGAACCGGATAAAAAGTATTACATTTGGTGCCCGATAACAAATTAGAATAATGGCAGAAAAAGGAAAAAATACAGGAGGCAAAGGAAGGCAGAAGCCGGTCGTAGTGCCCGATATGGGGCGCTTGCAACCGCAAGCCCGTGAGTTGGAAGAGGCGGTGTTGGGCGCTCTGATGCTTGAAAAAGATGCTTATTCCATGGTCAGTGAAATATTGAAACCGGAATGTTTCTATGAGAAGGCGCATGAGAAAATTTATGCCGCCATCGTAGACCTGGCGATCAGCCAGCGTCCGGTGGATATGCTGACTGTCACCGAGCAATTGAAGAAGCGCGGTGAACTGGAAGAGGTGGGCGGCCCGTTCTATATATCCCAACTGACCGGCAAGGTAGCCAGTAGCGCCCACATCGAATACCATGCCCGTATTATCGCACAGAAATACTTGGCGCGTGAATTGATTTCTTTTACAGCCATGATACAGGGCAAGGCTTTTGACGAGACGATCGATGTGGAAGACCTGATGCAGGAAGCCGAAGGAAAACTTTTTGAGATTTCCCAGCGCAACGTGAAGAAAGACGTCACCCAGATCAATCCGGTAATCAAGGAAGCGATGGTGCTGCTTGAGAAGGCGGCCAATCAAAAAGAAGGGCTGAGTGGCCTGCGCACCGGCTTTGAAGGACTGGACAAGATGACTTCCGGATGGCAGAATTCCGACCTTATCATCATTGCCGCCCGTCCTGCGATGGGTAAGACGGCGTTCGTCCTCTCTATGGCCAAGAATATGGCGGTGAACCATAATACGCCGGTCGCCCTGTTCTCTCTTGAAATGAGCAACGTCCAGCTTGTCAACCGTCTGATCGTGAACGTATGCGAGATTCCGGGCGAGAAGATCAAGAGCGGACGTCTGGAAAACTACGAATGGGAACAGTTGGACTTCAAGATAAAGGAGTTGTACGACGCGCCGATCTATGTGGACGATACGCCGAGCCTTTCGGTGTTCGAACTGCGTACGAAGGCCCGCCGCCTGGTGCGTGAACACGGTATAAAGATCATCATCATCGACTACCTTCAGCTGATGAACGCGAGCGGCATGAGTTTCGGCAGCCGTGAACAGGAAGTCAGTACCATTTCACGATCGTTGAAAGGGCTGGCGAAGGAACTGAACATTCCGATCATTGCCCTGTCGCAGTTGAACCGTGGCGTCGAGGCGCGTCAGGGAGCGGAAGGGAAACGCCCGCAGTTGGCCGACTTGCGTGAATCCGGCGCTATCGAGCAGGATGCGGATATGGTTTGTTTCATCCATCGTCCGGAATATTATAAGATAACGGAAGACGAGCGGGGTAATTCCCTGATCGGCCTGGCCGAGATCATTATTGCCAAGCACCGTAACGGTGCGGTCGGGGATGTACGCCTTCGTTTCAAGAGCGAATTTGCCAAGTTCATGAATGTGGACGAAGATGTTCCGGTCCGTGAGTTCTCTTCCAATATGAACGGTTCGGGTCTGATGGAAGCTATGCCGCCTATACCACCGGCCGGCGCTGATTTCCTGGCTCCCGCTCCGGGGAATAACGAGGTGCCGTTTTGAATCTGCACTAATTAGATTATTCATGCAAGGCGCCTTCCGCCCGGTTTTTCCCTCTACCCGGCCGGAGGCTGTGCTTATCAGCGGGAAAAATTGCGGACGGTTATTTACCGTCAGATGAATCTTTTCCGCTGATATCCAGTATATCTTTGACTATGTGCCAAATAACGAACAATATCATGACGCATCCGATCATGATGCCTCCGACTTTTATGACTGTGCCAATATATTCTTCCATGTTTCCCAAGTATAATTTTCGTAAATATAGGCATAATATAATCACTTACCTGTTTTGGAAGAATAAAAGAGTAGCATTTCCTATATTCGGATACTCGGCAGTCAGGCAAACGCCGCGATACCTGTCCCTATCAGGTTGGCGTTCTTCATGTCGTTGATCCGTACTTCTATATCTTTTAATGCAAATTCATCGAGCAGTTCCCGCAATTTTTCCATGACAAGGGTACTATAGTTTTTGTCCTTCCGGTTCTCGCTCCAGAAGAGGCTGCCTTCGGCGACCAGGCAGATTTTCCGTATCTCTTTATTATAGGATCTCAACAACAGGATAAGTCCTGCGAGCGAAGCGGCTGTCAGCTGTGCCGACCGGTTGTAAATCCAGTGTGCGACTTGTACATACACGTCTTTGTGAATGTCCGGATAGTTCATGATCGCCGTCAGTTTACGGGCATCGAATTTGTCTTCGAACTCATCTAATGGGAAAGTGGCTTTCAGAATATCTCCCAGATACAGGCCTGAGATCGCTTTTTCAAAACGCTGTTTCCCCAAACTGCCCGAAATGGCATCGACCATGTCGTCGACGGCAGTCAGGAAAGGCGGGTGAAAATTGCCGGATTCCAAGTTAACCGGGATCAAGCCCTGCATCTTGTATGCCGGATTCAGTTTGGTTATTTTATCCGCCGGAACGAATGTGGCCATGTTTGTCCCCGTCCCTACGATCAGCCCGATATAGGCATCGTAACTGCTGTCTGTCAAACCTGCAAATAAACTGGCTATCGTGTCGTTTAAGACCTTAATACCCGTAAATTTGATTTTGCTGCGTTCATTCAGATAGTCGAGTAGAGGTTTCCCGACCAACTGCCCGACCATCTCTTTGATGTCCACCCCTTTTGTCCAGCGCAGCAATTTGGCATCGCCGTCCGGTACCGACTCTGCCGGATAAGAGAAACAGTAACCGATTGGCATCTCTTCATCACGTTTTATCCCGACAATCATGTCAGCCAGTTCCTTGAAAAGTTCTTCGCGGGTGTAGCCCGGCGACTTCATGACCGACATGTCTTTTTTCCAACCGTTATCGGGATGGATGGCGGGTGCTCCGTCGCCGAAGTCGACGGTTGCCACCCGGTAGTTGGTGCCTCCTAAATCGAGAACCAATGCTTTGCCCTTGATATGGCCGGCATCAGGCGCAATAAAAGTGGGGATGCACTGTATTTCCGCATTTTCCCAGTTCAACCCCTCTTCGACCTTTTCCCCGAACGAGCGGGCTATCTCTTTGAGCTGGCTGTTATCCAGCCAGAAAATGTTCTTCTCCATAAGATTGTTTTATTGTAATAACAATCGAGGAGGAAGATTTGCTCAAAAAGGAAATTTGTTACAATGCCGGCAGGATATGTTCCCAGATCAGGTTGATTTCAGCCTGCATATCGTTGATCTTGGCGGTCGTCACGATTACAGCGTCTTTATCGGGGAGGAGGATGATATACTGGCCGGCTGCACCATCGGCACGGACACCGTTATGCCGGCAACGCCACATTTGATAGCCATATCCTTGCAGCCAATCGCTGTCTTCGGGCTTCATCCGGAGATTTTCCGGCCGCATACCGGCGGGTAAAGAGGCTATTTTGGAGGTTGTCGCCTCTTTGATCCAGGATTCGGGCAACAGCGGCTTGCCGTTCCATTTCCCTTTTTGCAGGAAGAATTGTCCCATCTTTGCCAAGTCTTCCGTTTTGAGGTATAATCCCCAGCCTCCGCAATTGATTCCCTGCGGGCTTTTATCCCAGGAAACGCCAGTGATTCCCAATGGTTGGAACAGGCGCGGGGTCAGGTAGTCGAGAACTGTCCGGCCGGTCACCTTCTGGATGATGGCGGAAAGCATATAGGAGCCGAGGCTGTTGTACACGAAGAATGTCCCCGGTTTATGTTCTACGGGCGTTGCCAGGAATTCCTGCACCCAGTTCGCATCCTTTTGCTGGCGGATCCGGTTGGTCGGGTCTGTGTCGTGTCCGCATGACATTGTCAGAAGATGGCGTATTTCCATTTCTTTCAGATAAGGGCTGATTTCTGCCGGGAGCTTGTCGGGGAAGAAGGATACGACCTTGTCCGTGACTTTCAGTTTCCCTTCGGCTACGGCAAAACCGATGGCGGTAGCCGTAAAGGTTTTACTGACAGAGTTTAATATATGGGGTTTGTCTGCGGCCCCTTCGCCCAGCCATTTCTCTGCAATTACCTTGCCGTGCTGGAGAACCATGATGCTGTGCAAATCCTGTTTGGCGACGTTCACGGCATCCAGGTAGTTGTCTATGGCTTTTTTCATTGTTTGAGGAGCCGCGGTCCGGGGGAGCTTCGTCCCGTTATCCGTTGCGGTCTGTTCCATACTTTTTCTCCCGGTGTTCTCCGGATGGATATTGGCCTGCCCTGGCATAGGAAGTACCGACGCATATACCATACAGCCGAAAATCAGTTTGCTTACTTTGTTTTTCATAATATATGATAGTTGTTTTTATGAATCTCAACAAAGATAAATAAAATCTATATCGAATGGCATGCTGAAGCCAATAAAACAAAAACAATGAGGTGAATATCCGCTGAATATGGTTTTTCGATTATCATAATTGACAGGTATTCTGTCAATTTTATAACAATATATCACGGTTAACTCCTTATTTTTGTTCCTGTAATTCTTAATTTTTTAATATTATGATGATTCCGTTTAAGGTGAAGGCCTTCTCTTTCCTGTTGGCTTGTGCCTGCTCGACAGCAGGGATGGCGCAAGTCGTCAATGATTCTCCTGTGAGACAGGTAAAAATATCCGGTTATGTTGGGACTCGAATAGCTGATTGTATCGAACATCGTGTGAAAGCGCAGGATGTGGATCATTTGGTCGAACCGTTCCGCCACCAGGACGAGAAGACGCGTTGGCAAAGTGAGTTCTGGGGGAAATGGATACAGGGGGCGATCGCTTCTTATCGTTATAACCGGGATCCGGAACTGTACCGGATCATAAAGGAGGCGGCCGAATCGCTTATGGCGACGCAGCTGCCGAACGGCTATATCGGGAATTATGCACCGGAATGCCAGTTGCAGCAATGGGATGTCTGGGGACGTAAATATACTTCGCTGGGATTGATTGCCTGGTACGATCTGTCGGGTGACAAAAAAGCCTTGGAGGCAGCCTGTAAAGTGGTCGACCATCTGATGACGCAGGTCGGTCCCGGAAAGGCGGATATCGTCTCGACCGGCAATTATGTCGGTATGCCGAGTTCTTCCATCCTCGAACCGGTCATGTATCTGTATAACCGGACGAAAGAGGGGCGTTATCTCGACTTTGCCCAATACATTGTCGGGCAGTGGGAGACACCCGGCGGTCCGCAACTGATCAGCAAAGCCATTGCCGATGTGCCTGTAGCCAACCGTTTCCCGCATCCGAAAACCTGGTTTTCGAGGGAGAACGGACAGAAAGCTTACGAAATGATGTCCTGCTATGAAGGGCTGCTCGAATTATATAAGGTAACAGGCAATCCGCTCTATCTCTCTGTCGTGGAAAAGACAGTCGGGCATATCGTACGCGAAGAGATCAACGTGGCCGGATCAGGTAGTGCATTCGAATGCTGGTATGGCGGGAAGGAACGGCAGACACAACCGACTTACCATACGATGGAAACCTGCGTGACTTTTACCTGGATGCAACTTTGCAACCGCCTGTTGCAGATGACGGGCAACTCCCTGTATGCCGATTATATGGAAACGGCTATCTATAATGCTTTGATGGCTTCTTTGAAAGCGGATGCTTCTCAGATAGCCAAATACAGTCCGTTGGAAGGATGGCGGCATGAAGGGGAGGAGCAATGCGGCATGCACATCAACTGTTGCAATGCGAACGGCCCGCGTGCTTTTGCCATGATTCCTCAATTCGCCTATCAGGTTCAGGACGATTGCGTCCGGGTGAATTTTTATGCTCCCTCGGAAGCGGAGTTGGTATTGCCGGGCAAGAAACCGGTACGGTTGAAGCAAACGACCGAATATCCGCAGACTGATCAGATCGAGATAGAGGTCGATCCGGCGAAAGAGACGGTTTTCACCATTGCCTTGCGTATCCCGGCATGGAGCAAGATTGCGACGGTTTCCGTGAACGGACAACCGCAGGGCGATGTCCTGCAAGGCGCTTACTTGCCGGTGGACCGTAAGTGGAAAAAGGGCGACCGGATCACTGTCAAGCTCGATTTGCGTGCCCGTTTGGTGGAAAAGAACCAGGCGCAGGCTATTGTGCGCGGTCCGCTGGTCTTGGCCCGTGACAGCCGTTTCGGGGATGGCTTTGTCGATGAAGCCTCTGTTGTCGTGAGCAAGGACGGGTATGTGGAGTTAACGCCTGTGGAGGCTCCAGATTTTGCCTGGCTGGCTTTTACCGCCCCGATGGTGTTGGGAACGGACCTGGAAAGCAACCGGGCTCCGAAGCAGATCCATTTCTGCGATTTTGCCTCTGCCGGGAATACCTGGGATAAAACGCAGCGTTACCGGGTGTGGTTGCCGAAGACATTGAATGTGATGCATTCGCCTTATAAGCCGTATAACCAATAGATAAATAAAAATTCGTACCTTTGTATTCTTAAAAATACAAGATACGTGGAAGAATATCTGCAACAATTGAATGAAAGTCAGCGCGAAGCGGTTGTCTATACCGACGGGCCTTCGCTTGTGGTAGCCGGAGCCGGGTCGGGAAAGACACGCGTGCTGACCTACAAGATAGCTTATCTTTTGCAACAAGGGGTGCCACCCCAAAGTATTCTGGCGCTTACTTTTACCAATAAGGCGGCACGCGAGATGAAAGAGCGTGTTGCCTCCCTGACGGACGAACAGACGGCACGGCGGTTATGGATGGGGACGTTCCATTCCATCTTTTCCCGCATACTCCGCTACGAGGCGGAGCGTATCGGCTATCCGTCCGATTTTACCATTTATGATGCGACCGATTCTAAAAGCCTGCTCCGTTCCATCATGAAGGAGATGCAGCTTGACGACAAGACGTACCGGCCGGGAATGGTGCAGAGCCGCATCTCGAATGCAAAAAATGCGCTTGTCACCTATAAGGCGTACGAGCAGAACAAGGAGTTGGTACAACATGATATAGATTCGAAAGTCCCTTTGCTACGTGAGATATATAAGCGGTATCAGAACCGTTGCCTGCAAGCGGGGGCGATGGATTTCGACGATTTGCTGCTGCAAACGAATATCCTTTTCCGTGATCATCCGGACGTATTGGAGAAGTACAGGAACTTTTTCCAATTTGTATTGGTGGACGAGTACCAGGATACGAACTTTGCCCAGCATCAGATCGTGCAGCGCTTATGCGAAATGCACCGGCGTATCTGCGTGGTTGGAGATGATGCGCAAAGCATCTATTCTTTCCGGGGAGCCAATATCGATAATATCCTGCAATTCAAGAACCAGTATCCGGGTTGCCGCATTTTCAAACTGGAACGGAATTACCGTTCGACGCAGAATATCGTAAATGCGGCGAACAGCCTGATCCATAAGAACACGAAGCAGATCCGGAAAACCGTCTATTCGGAAAAGGAAGTGGGCAGCAAGTTGACCGTTTGTTCGTCCTATTCCGATTATGAAGAGGGATATGCCGTTGCCGGTAGGATTAACGAAATGAGGATGCGGGATTATGATTATGCCGATTTTGCCATCCTCTACCGGACAAACGCACAGTCCCGTATTTTGGAAGAGGCTTTGCGTAAAAGGGGAATCCCTTATAAGATATACGGTGGCCTGTCTTTTTACCAGCGGAAAGAAGTGAAGGATGTCATCTCCTATCTTCGCCTGATTATAAACCCGCATGACGAGGAGGCTTTCAAACGTGTGATAAACTATCCGGCTCGCGGGATAGGAAATACGACATTGGATAAGCTGACGGCTGCCGCCACGAAACATAATATCAGCTTGTGGACCGTGTTGAACGATCCTGTCGGGTACGCCCTGCCGGTTAATAACGGCACAGCGAAAAAGCTAAGCGATTTCCGGGAACTTATTTCCGGTTTTATCGAACGGAATGTCAAACTCTCTGCCGAAGAAATCGCCTCTGTGGTGGTGAAGGAAAGCGGCATTGTCGGTGTCTTGTTTCAGGATCGTTCGGTGGAAGGAATCAGCAAGCAGGAAAACTTGCAGGAGTTGTTGAAAGGTATTGCCGAGTTTTGCGAGATACGCCGTGAGGAAGGGGCGGAACACATCTCGCTAGCCGACTTCCTGTCTGAGGTATCGCTGTTGACAGATCAGGATAACGATAAGGAAGAACAGGCAAACAAGGTGACGATGATGACGGTGCATGCAGCCAAAGGGCTGGAGTTCAGGAATGTTTTCATTGTCGGGCTGGAAGAGGACCTGTTCCCATCCGCCATGTCGAAGGACAATCCGAGGGCGGTGGAGGAAGAACGCCGCCTCTTCTACGTTGCCATTACCCGTGCGGAAGAAAATTGTGTGCTGACATACGCCAAAAGCCGTTACCGGAATGGCCAGAGTGCGATGTGCTCACCCAGCCGCTTCTTGAAAGACATCGATACCCAATATATTTATACGTCGGCAGATACCGTTGCCGACGGTTTGTTTGCTGGCACTCGTCGTCCTTCGGCTTTTTCCTCTGCTTTCCGGCAACCGAAGGCTATGGAAGAAGATGCTTATGTCTCTCCGGTCGCTCAGGCAGTCGGACGGCAGGCACGTCTGACACAGATGGAAACGGCTTCTTCGTCTCCGGCCTCGTCTTTGTCTTCTGCCCCGGCCCTGTCGGGCTTGCATGTCGGGGCTAAAGTCCGGCACGACCGTTTCGGGGATGGTGAGGTGACTGCCATTGAAGGCGAAGGTGGCAATGCGAAAGCAACCGTTTCGTTTGCCCATTTCGGCCAGAAACAACTGCTTTTGAAGTTTGCACGCTTGACAATTGTCGAATAAAAATATCTCCCTCTCTGAGAGGGGCGTGGGGCATGTGATCTTCGTTTATCGCCTGGCAGCATTTTTGAAGATTGCATGCCTTTTTTGTGTCCTGCTCAAAAAGGGAAATACTGTCTTAGGCTACTGTAACCGGTAAGTTAACGGGACGGTATATTGCACACGGACAACTTTTCCGTCTTTCATCTTTCCCGGAGTCCATTTGGGCATTGAATTGACAACCCGTAAAGCTTCTTCATCCAATGAGGGATATAGGGCTTGTATTACTTTGGCATTTGTAATGCTTCCGTCTTTTTCAACAATAAATGTGACAGTCACTTTTCCCTGCTTTCCCTGTTGCTGGGCTTTTACCGGATATTTTATGCTTTTAGCAAGAAACTGCAACAATGCACTTTGCCCACCTGGAAATTCGGGCATGATATCACACGTTTCATGAATCTTGTCCTTGTCCGGTGGAAGCGGATCGGCAGTCTCCATTTCGAAAACAGTGGTTGCTGCGAGAGAAGCCGGCTGTTGGATGACCTCTGCTACCTTTTCATTCAATACACGTGCCATCGCATCGATATTATTGAGCAATAGCAAGCCTGCGGCCATTGGAACCAGCGCCAGGTATTTTACTTTTCTGGCGTTGTTCGTCCTTTTTTTGTTTAACATAGTAATTCTCTTTTTAAGTGGTAAGACACTGAAATTGTTATATAAACTTGTAATAGCCGTATTGGGATGTTTTACTCCGATCAGATGGTACTGGTATTCTTTCTTGTCGAATCCGGCAAGCATGACCTGCTCATCTGCGATAAATTCATGATTTATGCTGATTTCTTTCTTTAGCCACCAGGCAAACGGGTTTATCCAGCAGACCATGCAGACGATCTCACCGGCCATCATGTCGACCGAATGCCATTGGCGGACGTGCGTTTGTTCATGGATCAGGATGTCATCGAGCCTTTCCCTTTGTTGCGGGTCGGATGAAATGAAAATCCAACCGAAAAAAGAGTAGGAGGCTTCCGCTTCCGGCAGGATACAAACTTCGGTGTCGTTCAAAGTGATTTTCCTGCATTTCGCGTGTAAACGGAAAACGGCGGACAGCTCCGCCAGGCATCTGAACAGCAACAGGCCGGCTCCTGCCAGCCAGATAGCTTGCAGGACCCTGAGCCCGGTTTCTTTCCAGTCGGAGGCGGCTATTTCATCACTTGCCGCCAGAACCGTTTCTTTAGGTAGCAACCCCGAATAGTAGCCGACTATACCCGCTACGCTTGTCTGGGTCGACAACCAACCGCTCAAGTCCGGCAAAGGGTAAAGGAATGCGATCAGGTAAATCGACAATAACACCCCTCTGCGTAACCTGAAGAACGTATCGTCGCGGAACAGGAGGCGATAACAGATGTATAAAAATGCCAACGCCAGATTTACCTTAAGAAAGTAGATAAGTATCGGAGTTATCATATCGATATCTTTATAATAATAGATTATTCTTCTTTTTCGATCTGATCCATCAGGTCCTGCAAATCGCTTTTGGATAATTTGCGGTCGCGGACGAAGAAGGAGACCATTTCCTTATAAGAACCGGTGAAATAATTTTGTACGACATTCGACATGAAGGTACGCTTGTATTCCGCTTCTTTTACGAGTGGGGAAAAGAGTGTGATCGTCCCGAATTTCTTCGGTGTGACATATTTCTTTTTTTCAAGATTCCGGACCACCGATGCCACACTGGTATAGGGCGGTTTCGGATCGGGCATTTCGTTCAGTATGTCACGGATGAAACACGATCCTAATTTCCAGATATACAACATGACACTTTCTTCTTGTGCTGTCAGTCTTTCCATTGCTTTGTTGTTTTTTGAATTACAGTTTACTATCTTTTCGCAAATCTACTTTTTTTTAGTAGATAAAGGTATGCGTTTTGTGGTAATAATTGTTAATGAAGAGAAAAGAGGCGATAAGCCCCTCACTTGTTTTTCGCTTTTTATTCCGTATCTTTGTCCGACAGAATTAAAGAAAAATACTTACCGGATGATAGATTTCAATATGATACCATCCCCCTGTTATGTGATGGAAGAAGAGTTGCTTCGCCGTAATTTGTCACTGATCAAGAGGGTGAAGGAAAGGGCTGGCGTTAATATAATCTTGGCTTTTAAGGCATTTGCGATGTGGAAAGCATTTCCTATCGTACGTGAATATATCCCGTATTCGACAGCCAGTTCGAAGTTTGAAGCCAGGCTGGCTTTTGAAGAGATGGGTAGCCGGGCGCATACCTATTCGCCGGCATATACGGAAGCGGATTTCCCGGAGATTTTAAGATACAGCAGCCATGTGACGTTCAACTCGCTCACGCAGTTCGAACGTTTCTATCCGATGGTGCAAGCGGACGGCAACCGCGTGTCGTGCGGCCTGCGCATCAATCCGGAATATTCGGATGTCGAAACGGATTTGTACAATCCTTGTGCGCCGGGGTCCCGGATGGGAGTGGTCAGCGACCTTTTGGGCGACAAGCTGCCTGACGGTGTCGAGGGCTTGCATTTTCATACGCTTTGCGAATCGAGCTCGTATGATTTGGAAAAGACGTTGGGAGAAGTGGAGAAACGTTTCGGCCGTTTCCTGCCGCATATCAAATGGTTGAATATGGGAGGCGGCCACCTGATGACGCGAAAAGGCTATGACACGGAGCATCTGATCGGATTGTTGCGGTCGTTCAAGGCCAAATATCCGAATCTCGAAATCATCATGGAGCCGGGAAGCGCATTTGCATGGCAAACCGGATTCCTGCTGACGACGGTGGTGGATATCGTGGAGAATCATGGCATCAAGACTGCGATCATAGACGCTTCTTTCACTTGCCACATGCCCGATTGTCTGGAAATGCCCTATAAACCGGTGATTCGCGGGGCTATAGAGCCGGAGGAAGGGAATCCGGTTTATCGTATCGGGGGAAACAGCTGCCTGAGCGGCGACTACATGGGCGACTGGTCTTTCGAGCAGCCCTTGAAAGTGGGTGATAAATTGATATTCGAAGATATGATCCATTATACCGTTGTCAAAACGACCATGTTCAACGGGATCCCGCATCCTTCCTTGGCTTTGTGGAGCAAGGAAGACCGGCTCGTGATGTACAGGGAGTTCGGTTACGAAGACTACAAGGAGAGAATGGACTGAGAAATTGAAAATTGAGAATTATTTAGTAATTTAGCGCACTCATTCAGAAAAGAAATAAATTAAGCAATATAAGATATGGGTATTTTTAGCTTTTTCAGTAAGGAAAAAAAGGAAACTCTGGACAAAGGGTTATCTAAGACAAAAGAAAATGTATTTTCTAAGATTACCAGGGCTATTGCCGGCAAGAGCAAGGTGGACGATGAAGTCCTGGACAATCTGGAAGAGGTGCTGATCACTTCCGATGTCGGAGTAGATACTACGCTGAAAATCATTTCCCGTATCGAAGACCGCGTAGCCAGAGACAAATATGTGACGACCGGCGAGCTGACGGCGATCTTGCGTGAAGAGATCGCCTCCCTGCTTACGGAGAACCATACGGAAGACTTGGAGTCGTTTACGGTTCCGGAAGACAAGAAACCGTATGTCATCATGGTCGTTGGTGTGAACGGTGTAGGCAAGACGACCACGATCGGCAAACTGGCTTATCAGTTCAAGAAAGCCGGCAAGAATGTGTATTTAGGAGCTGCCGATACGTTCCGCGCTGCAGCCGTGGAGCAATTGGTGATTTGGAGTGAACGGGTGGGAGTGCCTGTCGTGAAGCAGAAGATGGGCTCTGACCCTGCTTCGGTGGCATTCGACACGTTGAGTTCGGCAAAGGCGAACGGGGCGGATGTGGTTATCATCGATACCGCCGGTCGCCTACATAACAAAATCAATCTTATGAACGAACTGACCAAGATCAAGAATGTGATGAAGAAAGTGGTTCCCGATGCACCGCACGAAGTCTTGTTGGTTTTGGACGGCTCTACCGGACAAAATGCATTTGAACAAGCCAAGCAGTTTACTGCCGCAACCGAGGTGAACGCGTTGGCGGTTACCAAACTGGACGGCACAGCCAAAGGCGGCGTAGTGATCGGCATTTCAGATCATTTCCGTATCCCTGTCAAGTACATCGGCTTGGGAGAAGGAATGGAAGACCTTCAGGTGTTCAATCGGAAAGAATTTGTAAACTCCCTTTTCGGAGAATAAAAGGGTGTTTGTACCATCAATATGAGAAAAAATAAAGTAGACATTATAACGCTGGGTTGTTCGAAGAACCTGGTGGATTCGGAGCAACTTATGCGTCAGTTCGTGGCGAACGGGTACGACGTCGAACATGATCCTCACAAGATCAACGGTGAAATCGTCGTTGTGAACACGTGCGGCTTTATCGGGGATGCCCAGGAAGAGTCGATCAATATGATACTCGATCTGGGAGAAGCCAAGAAGAAAGGGAAGATCGGCAAACTGTTTGTCATGGGATGCCTTTCCGAACGGTTCCTGAAAGACCTGGAAAACGAATTGCCGGAAGTCGATCGTTTCTATGGGAAGTTCAACTGGAAAGAGCTGCTCGACGATTTGGGCAAATCCTACCATCGCGAATTGGCTGCCGACCGTGTCTTGACCACTCCCCGGCATTACGCCTACCTGAAGATCGCCGAAGGGTGTGACCGTACCTGTTCGTACTGCGCCATTCCGATCAGCACGGGGCGTTACCAGTCCGTACCGATGGAAGAGGTTGAGAAGGAAGTCCGCCTGTTGGTGAAACAGGGTGTGAAAGAATTTCAGGTGATCGCTCAGGATTTGACTTATTACGGTTTGGATTTGTATAAGCGCCATGCATTGCCGGAACTGGTGGAGCGCATCTCCGATATTCCGGGAGTGGAATGGATTCGCTTGCATTATGGTTATCCGTCTCATTTCCCTTATGATTTGCTCCGGGTTATGCGTGAACGCGGTAATGTCTGCAAATACATGGATATCGCCCTTCAGCATATCAGCGACCCGATGTTGAAGAAAATGCGCCGTAACATCACGAAAGAAGAAACATACGCCTTGATACGCCGGATGCGGGAAGAAGTCCCAGGCATTCATCTGCGTACGACTTTGATGGTCGGCCATCCGGGGGAAACCGAACAGGATTTTGAAGAGCTGGTCGGATTCGTAAAGGAAACCCGTTTCGAACGCATGGGCGCTTTTGCCTACAGCCATGAGGATGGGACCTATTCGTTTAAGCATTATGCCGATGATATCGATCCGGAAGTCAAGCAAGAACGCTTGGATTATTTGATGCGCGTTCAGGAAGGCATATCGGCGGAAGTAAACAATTTCAAGATCGGAAAGGAATTCAAGGTGATGATCGACCGTGAAGAAGAAGACTTCTATGTCGGCCGTACGGAATTCGACTCACCGGAGGTCGATCCGGAGATTCTTGTCTCTAAAGAGAAACCGTTGATCCCCGGAACGTTTTATAATGTACGGATTGACGATGCGCAGGCATTCGACCTGTATGGAAGTGTATTTTAATTTGATGTAAAAACTGCAAATAAGTTTGCCGGTTTACGAAAAAATAACTAATATAGCTGCATAATCTATTAATGGATGCGGATATGAAAAATAAGGAACTGGTTACCGAACTTGCCGCCCGTATGGGCTGGAGTGCACAGGAAGTCGCAGAAACGCTTTCTGTCCTGAGTACCGTAGTCAGTTCGCGCCTGGTCGATAACGATACCATATACCTGCAGGGTTTCGGGCAGTTCGAGGTGAAAAAGAAAGCGGAACGGATTTCGGTCAATCCTTCAAACGGCAAACGGTATTTGGTTCCTCCCAAACTTGTTCCGGTGTTTAAGCCCGGAACGACCGTCAAGAATAAACTAAAAGAGTTAGGCGACCATGAATAACCGGTTGACAATACAGGATTTGGCCGGTCTGTTGGCCGAATATACAGGGAAAGACAAGAGCAGTTCCGAGCGCTTTTTGAGGGAATTCATAGCGGTCGTGTCGGAAGGGGTCTATACGGATAAGCTGGTAAAGGTCAAGGGGCTCGGCACTTTTAAAATCATACCTGTGGAGAAGCGTGAAAGTATTCATGTGAATACGGGTGAACGTTTCGTGATCCCGGAACATTATAAGTTTTCTTTCCTGCCGGATAAGGATCTGCGGGAACTTGTCAATAAGCCGTTCTCTTTTTTTGAAACGACAGAACTGGGTGAGAATGTCGATTTTACCGATATGGATATCGTGCCCGACGAACCGGAAATAAAAGAGACGGAAGATGAATCGATCGAGGAGGTGATGCCTGAAGAGAAACGCTTGCTTGAGGAAGAGGTGATTCTTGATAGGACGGAAATCCCGGAAACTCCTGAAATTCCTGAAATCTTTGAAACTCCAGAAGCCTTTGAAACTCCAGAAGCCTTTGAAACTCCAGAAGCCTCTGAAACTCCTGAAACCTCTGAAACCTCTGAAACTCCCGATGTGTTCGAGCCTGCTGGAAGTTTTGATGAAACTTCGAAGATTCTCGGATTTTCGGCAGAGACTCCTGGAACTCCGGATGCAGGCCAACCGGCTTATTCTGTAAAAGAAGAGGGTGAAATAGCCCGCTATTCGGAGACAAGCGTAGGGGTGGATATGTCCCGTAACAAATTGAAATTGATTATTTGGGTAATCGTTATTTTTCTGGCTTGTTTCGGCATTTGTTTGTCCCTGAATATTTTCTTCTTTTCTAAAGAGGACAAGGAGATGCTTGATTTAAAGAAGAAGGTGGCTCTTTGGGAGAATGATACTGCCGTGGGAGATTCCGTTTCTTTGGTTGAAGATACTGCTGTTGTCAAGGAGGATGGCCTTCCTATGCTGGAAGACACGCTTTCCGTATCATCTGATTTTGGCACTCCGCAAGCAGAAGAGCCTGTGATAGCAGCTCGTCCCGATACGTTGGATACGTCAACGAAGCCGGAGACCGCTTCGCCTAAAGTCATTGCCCGCGTTAAGATAGAGCCGGGGAGCCGTCTGACGCTGATCTCGTTGAAGTATTACGGAAGCAAATTGTTCTGGGTATATCTGTATGAGTACAACAAAAACGTCATAAAAGACCCGAACAACGTGCCTATCGGCACTGTGATCGAGGTGCCTGCGCCGGAAATGTATGGCATCGACCGTCGTGACCGTTCTTCCGTCGAAAAAGCCGCTGCCCGCCAGACCGAGATACTGAGTGGCAAACTGTAACGAAAACCCTCCCTTTTAAGTAAAATAAAACAAAATAGTTCTGCGCAGGTTAGTATTATTTAACTGCGAAAGTGCAGAATACGAATTTAACATTTCTAATTTTGTGCATCTTAAAAAAGCACGTAAAAATAGTAACAATATAATTGAAGAAAATCTATGAGTCAGACAGTAGACATTCGTGAGTTGAACGAGCGAATTGAAAGTAAAAGTTCGTTTGTGAACATGATTACGATGGGTATGGACCAGGTAATTGTTGGACAGAAACATTTGGTTGAATCATTATTGATCGGTCTGCTTTCAGATGGCCATATCCTGCTGGAAGGTGTGCCGGGATTGGCAAAAACGTTGGCCATTAAGACGCTGGCATCATTGATCGATGCGAAATATAGCCGTATCCAGTTCACGCCGGACTTGCTGCCGGCCGACGTAATCGGTACGATGATTTATAGTCAGAAAAGCGAAGAATTCCAAGTCAAACAAGGTCCCGTCTTCGCTAATTTTGTGTTGGCGGATGAAATCAACCGTGCTCCGGCAAAGGTGCAGAGCGCCCTTCTGGAAGCGATGCAGGAACGTCAGGTGACCATCAGCGAAAACACATACAAGTTGCCGTCTCCTTTCCTGGTAATGGCGACCCAGAACCCGATCGAGCAGGAAGGTACCTACCCGTTGCCTGAAGCACAGGTGGACCGTTTCATGCTGAAAGTCATCATCAACTATCCGAAGAAAGAGGAAGAAAAGCTGATTATCCGTCAGAATATCTCCGGAGTGAAGCCGGATATCAAACCGATCCTGACGAAAGATGAGATCCTCGAAGCCCGCAAGGTTGTCAGGGAAGTTTATCTGGATGAAAAGATCGAACGCTATATCGTGGATATCGTGTTTGCTACCCGTTTCCCGCAGGAACATGGTTTGGCAAACCTGGCTAACATGATCTCCTTCGGAGCCTCTCCGCGTGCGTCCATCAACTTGGCATTGGCTGCCCGTGCATATGCCTTTATCAAACGCAGAGGGTATGTGATCCCCGAAGATATCCGTGCAGTGTGCCACGACGTGATGCGTCACCGTATCGGCTTAAGTTATGAAGCGGAAGCCAATAACCTGACATCCGAAGAGGTGATCAGCGAAATTCTGAATAAGGTAGAAGTCCCTTAAAAAACCCTTTCTGTCTTTTCGGGACTTGCCGGAAATCCGGGAACCGGAGGAAGGCAGTTTTTAATTGTCAGCAATAAGAAAAATGGAAACAAGTGAACTATTAAAGAAGGTTCGACGGATTGAGATAAAGACGCGCGGCTTGTCACGCAATATCTTTGCCGGGCAATACCATTCGGCGTTCAAAGGGCGCGGTATGGCATTCAGCGAAGTGCGCGAGTATCAATACGGAGACGATATCCGCGATATCGACTGGAACGTGACTGCCCGTTACGTCCGCCCATACGTGAAGGTGTTCGAAGAAGAACGGGAGTTGACGGTGATGTTGCTGATCGACGTGTCGGGCAGCAGGGACTTCGGTTCCGTGAATGTAATGAAGAAAGAAATCATTACGGAGATCGCGGCGACATTGGCCTTCTCGGCTATCCAGAACAACGACAAGATCGGCGTGGTGTTCTTCTCCGACAAGATAGAGAAATTTATTCCTCCTCAGAAAGGGAAGAAACATATCTTGTATATCATTCGCGAACTGATCGACTTCCAGCCGGATGAAAAGCAGACCAATATCGCACAGGCATTGAAATATCTGACCAATGCGATCAAGAAGCGCTGTACGGCTTTCCTGATCTCCGACTTTATCGACAAGGACGGGTTCAAGGATGCCTTGACCATCGCCAACCGCAAGCATGACGTGGTGGCCATACAGGTGTACGACCGCCGCGAGACGGAACTGCCGGCTGTCGGGTTGATGAAGATCAAGGATGCGGAGACGGGACAGGAACGCTGGATAGACAGCTCGTCCGCCCGTGTACGGGCCGCCTATAAGGAGTGGTGGGACCGCCGGCAGGCTGCTATGAGCGATTCGTTCAAGAAGTGCCGCGTCGATTCGGTTTCCGTCCGTACGGAAGATGATTATGTGAAAGCATTGATTGCTCTTTTTGACAAACGTAATTAAAGCAAACAAATGAAATTAATAAAGAAAAGCATTCTGTTACTTGTACTTGCCGGTGGAACATTCCTGTCTGGCGGGAAAGCGTATGCGCAGCAGACGCTCGTTGACGTTCGTGTCGACTCTGCCGCCATACTGATCGGAGAGCAGACTGTTTTACATTTGACGGTAACGACAGACAAAGATAAAGCCGTCCGGCTCGTCATTCCACGCGACACGTTGATGGCAGGAGTGGAGGTGCTGGAAATCCCGAAAGCGGACTCCACCTTGATCGAAAACGACCGCCTGCTGATCAAGCAGGACTTGCTGGTGACCTCTTTCGACTCTTCCCTTTATCTGTTGCCTCCGTTTATGGTGATCGACGGGCCGGATACCGTTTACTCCAACCAGGTGGCCTTGAAGGTGTCGACAGTTCCTGTCAATGCCGACAAACCGGAGGAGTTTTACGATATCAAAAGCGTCTGGAAGCCACCTTTTGTATTGGCCGATTACTATCCCTGGATATTCGGTGTGTTGCTGACTCTGTTCCTGATTTGTGTGGTTGCCTACGTGATCAAACGTATGCGTAACCGTCAATCCATCCTGCCGTTCAAGAAACCGGAACCGAAACTTCCGCCTCACGAGCAGGCGATCAAGGAACTCGACGAGATCAAGCAGCAGAAGCTCTGGCAACAGGGGCGCAGCAAGGAGTATTATACATTGATTACAGATACGTTGCGCCGCTATATCGTGGACCGCTTCGGCATCAGTGCGATGGAAATGACTTCCGGAGAGATACTCGATATCATCCGCAAGCAGCAGGAGGCGACTTCTGTCTATGAAAGCCTGAAACAGATCATGCAACTGGCCGATTTCGTGAAGTTCGCGAAGATGAATCCGCTGCCTGATGAGAACGACTTGAGCTTGATGAACGCTTATCTGTTCATCAACCAGACGAAGGTGGAAACCGTTGCCGAACCGGAACAGGATGTCCCGTCCGGGCAAGACGCAATCCATCGTCTCGACGAGACGCAGCGCGTCATCTCGCCTGAACGTAACGCATCTTCTCGCCTGAACGGCGGGCACCGTCTCGACGAGACGCAAACTGATACAATAAACGATTCAAATAGAAGTAAAGAATAAGATGATATTTGCAAATCCTACATATCTGTATTTGTTATTGTTGCTGATCCCGATGATCGGATGGTACGTCTACAAACTGAGCAAGAATCAGGCAAGTTTGCAGGTATCGTCTACGGAAGGTTTCGATGCTCCGGGGGCAAGCTCCTGGAAAGTCTGGCTCCGGCATGTCCCCTTCATTTTGCGTATGGCGGCGGTAGCTGTCCTGATCGTGATATTGGCGCGTCCGCAGTCGACTAACAGTTGGCAGAATTCCTCGACGGAAGGTATCGACATCGTGCTGGCAATGGATATCTCGACCAGTATGATGGCGCAGGACTTGAAACCGAACCGCCTGGAAGCATCCAAAGATGTGGCGTCCTCTTTCATCAACGGCCGTCCGAACGATAATATCGGTTTGGTCGTGTTCGCGGCAGAGAGTTTCACGCAATGTCCTTTGACAACCGACCATACGGTCTTGCTGAATCTCTTCAAGGATGTCCAGCCGGGCATTATCCAGGATGGGACGGCGATCGGTCTGGGACTGGCGAACGCCGTCAGCCGTATAAAAGACAGCCAGGCCAAGTCGAAGGTAATTATCCTGTTGACGGATGGTGTGAATAACCAGGGCGAGATCGCTCCGGTGACGGCCGCCGAGATAGCCAAGACGTTCGGGGTCCGTGTTTATACGATCGGCGTCGGAACGCAGGGCAAGGCGCCTTATCCGTTCCAGACAGCTTTCGGTGTCCAGTACATGGATGTCGACGTGGAGATCGACGAACCGACTCTGAAACAGATTGCTGCTACGACCGGCGGACAGTATTTCCGTGCGACGGATAATGCCAGCCTGAAAGAGATCTATTCGGAAATCGACAAGATGGAGAAGACGAAGATCAGCGTCCAGGAATACAGTAAAAAACAGGAAGAGTACAAGAATTGGGCGATTCTGCTGTTCTCGCTTTTGCTGGTCGAGATATTATTGAGAAATACATTGTTAAGAAATATACCGTAAATATAAAAGGCTTATGTTTCGTTTTGCACATCCGGACTTTTTATACTTGCTCTTTCTGCTTCCCGTACTGGTTGCATTCTATGTGTATGCAATCATCTTGAAGAAGAAGGCGATAAAGAAATATGGTAATCCCGAATTGTTGGCAGAGTTGATGCCGGAGGTATCTCCCAAGCGCCAGCATCTGAAGTTTTGGCTGTTGTTCGGAGCCATTACGATGGTTATCATAGTTATGGCCGGGCCGCAGTTCGGTTCCAAACTGGAGACAGTGAAGCGTCAGGGCGTGGAGATCATGGTCTGTCTGGACGTATCCAATTCGATGTTGGCGGAAGATGTTTCGCCCGATCGTCTGTCCAAGGCCAAACAGATGTTGTCCAAGTTGACTGACGGCTTTTCGAATGATAAGGTCGGACTGATCGTATTCGCAGGAGATGCTTTCACGCAACTTCCCATCACTTCCGATTATGTCTCGGCCAAGATGTTCCTTTCGTCCATCAACCCGTCGATGGTCTCGACGCAAGGTACGGCTATCGGCGCTGCCATCAACTTGGCGGTGCGTTCCTTTACGCCGAGCGAGACATCGGACAAGGCGATTATCCTGATTACCGATGGTGAGAACCACGAAGACGATGCCGTGAAAGCCGCTGCCGCAGCAGCAGAAAAAGGCATTCATGTAAACATTGTCGGCATGGGGGATCCGAAAGGTTCTCCGATCCCGGTGGACGGTAACAACAACTACATGAAGGACAAGGAAGGAAATGTGGTGATCACGAAACTGAATGAAGAGATGTGTCAGGAGATTGCTGCTGCCGGTCATGGGACGTATGTCCGTGCCGACAATACCAATTCTGCGCTTCGCGCACTTCAAAAAGAGATCGATAAAATGAATAAATCGGAACTGGACAGCAAAGTCTATTCGGAATATGACGAACGTTTCCAGACATTTGCCTGGATCGCATTGATTCTGCTTTTGGTGGACTTCATGACGCTGGACCGCAAGAACCGTATATTCAGAAAAGTAAAATTATTCTCTTAATGCTATGGACAAGATGAAACGTATGCGAAAATCGATTATATGGATGGCGGCATTCATGTTCTGCAGTGGAGCTGTGTTTGCCCAGAAGGCGGAACGTAAGAATGTGCGGGAGGGGAATAAACTGTATGAGACGGAGAAGTTTACCGAGGCGGAAATCGCCTACCGGAAAAGCTTGGAAGTGAACCCGCGTTCATCCGAAGGAACTTATAACTTGGGGAACGCCCTGTATAAGCAGAAGAAATTTCCTGAAGCAGCCGAGCAGTACCAGTTGATAGCCGGACAGGGAGAGAAGATGATCGAAACTCCCGAAGGCAAAGCCCGCTTGGCGGAAATTTATCATAATGTCGGAAATATTGGCATGCAGAATAAAGAGTATGCCAAAAGTGTCGAAGCTTACAAACAATCTTTGCGGCTGAACCCGAAAGACGATGAAACCCGTTATAATTTGGCTTTGGCACAAAAATTGTTGCAGGATCAGCAGAATCAGCAAAATGAAGATCAGAATCAGGATCAGAACGAAGACAAGAAGGAAGATCAGGATAAACAGGATCAACAGCAGCAGAATCAGGACCAGCAACAACAGCAGGATGACAAGAAGCAGGATAAGACACAGGAACAACAACCGCAGCAGCAAGAACAGATGAGCAAGGACAATGCTCAGCAGATGTTGGATGCCTTCCTGCAGGATGAAAAGGACACTCAGGAGAAGGTGAAGAAAGCGCAGGCTCAACAGCAGCAGCGCCATCGCACGGATAAGGAGTGGTAGTTGAAAATTAAGAATTAAGAATTAAGAAGTAAGAATTAAAAAATAAGGATTGAGGAATGAGGAAATTAGTTTTCTTATTTGTTCTCTTTGCAACTTTCGGAGTGGTAGCCGGAGCGACGGATGTGACGTTCAAGGCTTCTGCTCCGGAAGCTGTCGTTATGGGAGAAACTTTCAGATTGTCGTACACGGTGAATGCGGAAGGTAAGGATATACGTGTACCGGAAATTCCGGACTTCGAGGTATTGATCGGGCCGTCTACTTCCACAAATATGAGTACCCAGATTATTAACGGTAAAATGACCACCGAAACGTCATTGACGTTTACCTATATCCTCCAACCGAAGAAAGAGGGTACTTTCAACATCGCGCCGGCAACAATCAAGGTCAAAGGCGCCAATTACACATCTAACGCATTGGTTGTAAAAGTACTTCCTCCCGATAAGGCGGAAGAGGCTTCGGCGCAGGGCGGGGGAAATGCTTCCGCTTCTTCGGCTGTTGGCAAGAATGATCTTTTCATAACTGCCAATATTTCTAAGAAGAATGTCTATGAACAGGAAGGATTTCTGATTACCTATAAATTGTATGCGAATCCAAGAAAGGCAAATGTGGTCGGTATTAATCAAGTAAAATTGCCGGAGTTTGAAGGGTTTTTGACTCAAGAAGTTGAATTGCCTCAAAATCGGCAGTTGACATTGGAAAACTACAATGGGACGAACTATGGAACGATTATCATCAAACAAGCAGTGCTTTTTCCGCAGCGTTCCGGCAAAATAACGATACCGAGCGGTAGTCTGGATGTCGCTATGCGTGTCCAGGTCCAGTCGCAAAGACCGAGAAGCGTTTTCGATTTCTTTGAAGATGCCGGATATGTGGATGTAAATAGAACAGTTCCTATTTCTCCTGTCAGTATTGAAGTAAAACCGTTGCCTTCCGGTAAACCAGCCTCGTTCTCGGGTGCAGTCGGAAACTATTCGATGACATCCAGTATCAGTTCGAATAATGTAAAGACAGATGATGCGGTTACGATAAAAGTAACTATTTCCGGCAATGGGAACATCAAGTTGATAAAGAACCCGGAAGTTGTCTTCCCGAACGATTTCGACGTGTACGATCCGAAAGTGGAGGTAGACATCAAGACTACCACGGCTGGATCTTCCGGTACGAAGACGATCGAATACATGGCCATCCCGCGTTATGCAGGCGATTTTGAAATTCCGGCTATCGCATTCTCCTATTTCGACACGAAGACCGATTCTTATAAGACGATTACATCCGAACCCTACAAGCTGCACGTAGAGCAGGGCAAGGGGGGTGGAACATCTCCTGTCGTTTCTAACTTCAGCAACAAGGAAAGCGTTAAGTACTTAGGCAAGGATATCCGCTACCTGAAAGTGAACGATATCCATTTTGTTCCGAACAATGAACTGTTCTTCGGTTCGTTCATGTACTATATGTGTTATCTGATCCCGTCAATACTGTTCGTAGTCTTCTTCTTCATCTACCGCAAGCAAGTGAAAGAGAATTCCAACTTGGCATTGGTGCGTACGAAGAAAGCCAATAAGATGGCTGTAAGACGTCTGAAAAATGCCGGCAAGTTGATGAAGGAAAACAAGAAAGAAGAATTCTATGACGAAGTGCTTCGCGCCTTGTGGGGCTACCTGAGCGACAAACTGAGCATCCCGCAGGCCAACCTGACAAAGGATAATGTCGAAACGGAACTGGCGAAATACGGTGTGGACGACGCTTTGATCAAAGAATTTATGGATATCCTGAACACGTGCGAGTTTGCCCGCTATGCTCCGGCACAGGCTTCGGATGCGATGGATAAGTTATATGAACTGACAGTGGATGCCATTGGCAAAATGGAAAATACAATTAAAAAGTAACGCGATGAAGATGAATATAAATATGAAAAAGATCGTATTCTTCCTCCTGGTTCAATTCGTTGCCTTAGGTGCATTTGCTCAGGAGGCGGTGATCAAAGAAGCGGAAGCTGCCTATACGAAAGAAGACTATGGCAAGGCTATCGAACTCTACGAAGGGCTTCTGAAAACGCATGGCGAATCGGCCGAGATTTACTATAACTTAGGGAATGCCTATTATAAGGAGAATAAGATTGCTCCTGCCATCCTGAATTACGAGCGGGCTTTGTTGCTGGATCCGGGAGACGGGGATATCCGTTTCAACTTGCAGCTGGCACGTCAGAAGTCAGTCGATAAGATCGAGCCGGTGGGCGATTTCTTCCTCCACCGTTGGTTCGACAAGGTTCAGAACATGGGGGCTGCCGATTCGTGGGCGCAGACCGGTATCGTTTGCTTTATCCTGTTCATCGGATGCCTGATCCTGTTCTTCTTCTCCAAATGGATCCATTTGAAAAAGATCGGGTTTTATCTGGGACTGGTATTCCTGGTGTTGGTCATCTTTGCCAATATCTTTGCCGGTAACCAGAAGGACGAGCTGGTAAACCGGAAGAGCGCCATCGTGTTTGCTCCGACAGTGACAGTGAAAAGTTCTCCCGATGCAAGCGGAACCGACTTGTTTATTCTGCATGAAGGAACAAAAGTTTCCATCAAAAGCAAGTTGGGAGACTGGAATGAAATAGAAATGGAAGATGGAAATGTCGGATGGATGCCGAGCAAAGACATGGAAATCATTTAAAATTTATGATTTATGATTTATCATCGACGCATAAATCATAAATTGTAAATCACAAATCTCCTTTTTCAATGGTTGAAAAAATACTGATTTACGAACGCGACGCGTTCTTTGCGCTTAACGGCAGCGACTCTGCTTTTCTGGATCGTTTTATGTGGATTTTCACAGGAAAGGCAGTTTGGCTGCCGTTGGCCTTTCTGATCCTGCTGGTCCTGATCTATAAAAAAAACTGGCGCGAATCCTTACTGATCCTGTTGGCGATCGTATTGGTCGTTACGTTGTGCGACCAGTTTGCTTCCCACATCTGTAAGCCTATCTTTACCCGTTTCCGCCCGACTCATCATCCTGATTTTATGGATCAGGTGAAAACGGTCTTCGGATACCGGGGAGGACTTTACGGATTTATCTCCAGCCATGCTGCGAACGCTTTCGGCTTCGCAACCCTTATGGCATTGATTATGCGGGATAAGCTGTTCGGTTGGACGATCTTTCTCTGGGCGGCCCTTACCGCTTATACGCGGGTTTATCTCGGAGTCCATTTCATTTCGGATATCGTGCCGGGTGCCATTTCGGGCGTGTTCTTCGGTTATCTGGTTTATAAGCTCTATTCTTTCAGCCGTTCAAAGCTATTGCCTGCGGCAGCGAACAACCGGGAACCGCTATATTCGAAGAAACGTATCCGTCTCATAGTCTATGCGATATATGTGACGATCCTGATTATTGTCATTTTTAATGTACCGCTTGCGGCTTGCCTGCACAAGTGATACATGTCGTAAAGCATAATTATTTACACGAAATAATTTTGTTGCTGTAATTTATAATGACTAAGTTAGTGGCACGAAATAAAACAAAGTAATTAACCTTCAAAATAAGGAAGCCATGACAAGAACTATTACATTTAATGAACTTCGCAGACTGAAAGACAGCCTGCCTGACGGAAGTACTCACCGTATTGCTGATGAACTGGGAATCTCTGTTGAAACGGTTCGCAACTACTTCGGCGGGCATAATTTTAAAGATGGCAAAAGTTGTGGAATACATATTGAACCGGGACCTGACGGAGGTCTGGTAGTATTGGACGATACCACAATATTCGAACGTGCTTTGCAGATACTTGCTGAAAACGAAGAAGTATCGGAAGCACAGCAAGCGTAAAGAAATTCATTCTCACAAAGAAATCCCATAGCTGAATCTAAAAAGACGCTGTGGGATTTTTTTTTACTCAACATTCAGTGATTTCCGATTGTTTAACTCATAAAAACACACGAGTATGGAAGATAAATTAGTAACGTTAGCGATTCACACGTTCGAGAAAGCTCAGATTCTCAAAACGATGCTTGAAACAGAGGGGATTGAAGTCTACATACATAATGTAAACCAAATCCAACCGGTAGTTTCGGCTGGTGTACGTGTGCGAATTAAAGAAAGCGATCTGCCTCATGCCTTGCGTATCATCGAAGACAGCAAATGGCTCAGCGAAGATGCCGGACAAGAGGAAAAAGCCGGTCCGCAGGAAAAGAAGATATTGATACCGATAGACTTTTCCGACTACTCTATCAAAGCGTGTGAATTGGGAATCAACTATGCCCATAAAGTCGGGGCCGAAGTGATGATCATGCACGCTTATTTCAGTCCCTATTTCCCGTCCGCCATTCCGATGGGCGACACGCTGGCTTACCAGGTGAACGAGGAAGAGACGGCACAGAATGTCCTGAAGCGTGTCCAGATCGATATGGAAAACATCTGTACGTTGATCAGCCGCAAGATACACTCTGGCGAACTTCCCAAAGTGAAATACAATTATGTGCTCCGCGAAGGTTTGCCGGAAGAAGAGATCATCGCTTACAGCAAGGAATACCATCCGTCGTTGATCGTGATGGGGACTCGTGGAAAGAGCCAGAAAGACATGGATCTGATCGGCAGCGTCACGGGTGAAGTGATCGAGGTGAATAAGGTTCCCGTCCTGGCCATTCCTGAAAACGTGCCGTTTGATGATTTGGGCGAAGCCAAGAATATAGCCTTTGCCACTTCCTTCAACCAGCGCGACTTGGTGGCGTTCGATGAGTTTATGGAGATCATCAAACCGTACGATGTGCACATCCACCTGTTCAATATCTCGACAAGCAAAGACGAGTGGAATGAAATCCGCCTGACCGGAGTCAACGAGTATTTCAAGAAGCAGTATCCGGAGGCCCATATCACCCATACGGTGCTGGCCGATGGCGACCTGCTGCTGGCGATCGAAAAGTTTGTGCGGGACGAACATATCGACGTGATAGCGCTCAGCACCTATCGCCGGAATATCCTGGCACGCATGTTCAACCCCTCTATCGCCCGTAAGATGTTGTTCCACACCGACACGCCGTTGCTGGTGATGCATGCTTGAGGCATAGTGATCTGAAGCAGGCCTGATTTAGGAGGTGTTCAGACACCTTGATCATGATCTTTTAGGCACGGATGTGTAATCTGTGCCTAAATTATGGCTATTGGTGAACAGGATTTTGTTTTGAGAATTATTCCGTTTCCGGATGCGTGACGGGGAGCGTACACCAGAACGTCGATCCTTTCCCCAGTTCCGATTCCGCTCCGATCTTGCCTCCCAGGTTCTGTATGATCAGCTCACAGATCGAAAGCCCCAGGCCGGTCCCTTGTACGAAGGCATCGAATTTGGCGAAACGTTCGAACACGTGCGGAAGGTCTTTTTTATCGATGCCTTTTCCCGTATCGGTCACGAAGAAATAGACTTCTTTTTCATCCACTTCATATCCGGCCGTTATGGAACCTTCGGAGGTGTATTTGCAAGCATTGCTGATGAAATTGGACAGGACTTGTATCAGCCGGTTTTTTTCGGTATGCAGGATGAACGGTTCCCGGGGCAGCTCTAAAGATAGATGAACTCCTTCCTTTATTTTGAAGCGGAAGGTATATGCCAGGTTCTGGAAGATGTCGCTGAGATTGACGTCCGAATACTTGAAATCCATCTGCCCGGATTCGATCTTCGACATATCCAGAATATCATTGATCAAATGGAGGAGCAGGTCGTTATTTCCCTGTATGATCCGGCTGAATTCGGCCCTTTCTTCTTTGTTTTCTGTTTCGGCCATGAGCGAGGAGAAACCGACGATGGCATTGAGGGGAGTCCGTATTTCATGGCTCATATTGGCAAGGAAAGCGCTTTTGAGGCGGTTCGACTCTTCGGCTTTTTCGCGCAGGCGGATTAGTTCCTCGTTATGTTTCTGTTCTGTGATGTCATGCTTGAGGCCGATGATGTGGGTGACTTGCCCTTCCTCGTTTTTCCGGTAAACGACACCTTGCATTTCAAACCATTTGTATTCGTTCCGGAGTTCTGACCTCGTTCGTATTTGTATGATCATCAGTTGGCTGTTCCCATAAACCATATCGTCAATTCCATCGATCAGGAGGTCGCGGTCGGAAGGATGTATAAAATGCAGGAGTTCATCAATCCGTATCGAGTTGCGGGAAGCATAATATTGTTGTGCGAAATTATCGCTTACGTTAAATACCCGCTTTGCGGCATCATATTCCCAAGGCATGATCTTGACGGCATTGAAGATAAAATCCAGCATTTGCTGGTTCTTTTCAAAATCTTGTTTCTGTTTCATTTCCTCGGAGATGTTGTGCTCCGTCCCGATGATATGGCCGATTTTCCCGGTCTCGTCTTGCAGGCCGATGGCATGTATGTCATACCAGTTTTCTTCTTCTTTGAAATTGAGGCGGAAGATTCCGCTGACCCTTTCTTGCTGGGCGGAGATTAATTTGTCGAAAAAGTCATCATATTTTTTGCGGTCTTTCGGATGTATCCGGTCTTTCATCTCTTTTTTCGTCATGCCTTTTTCAGGGATCGTGGCACGATGCAATGATCTGAATCTGTCTTTTTTGACATTGTAGCGCCATACGGACATATAGCCGGCATCAAGGGCGATGGCCAGTTCGGCCCGAATCTTACGCAGTTCTTTTTTGTGCCTACGTTCTTTCATTATATACAAGACGAGAAGGAAGGTCGTGAAACTGATCCCAGCAATTTCAAAAGGGTAAACCTCTATAAACGACGGGCGTTCGGTGTATTCGCCGGTACCTGTGGTGTGTGCTTCCTGTTTGTGCCTGCTGAATATGGAACCGTTGACAAGCATTGCATGGAATACGAAGATCAGAAGAAAGAAAACCCTATACTTATTCGTTTTATATGCAGAAATAACCATGATCTTATTGTTATTGATTAATGTGTAACTGTGTTTTGAGGGTAAAGCTATAGTGGCGCGTTCCGGCGCCTTCTAAGGCGCTGTACAGCGCCGCCTGTGTTGGTCGACAGCGCCGCCTAAGGCGCTGAACGGCGCCTTAGGCGGCGCCGGGGATCTTATAACTCTCCGGGGCGTTCATCTTCTCCTCCCCCGTTGCCAACTGTCAGTTGGTAGGGATAACGGTTACGACGTACTTCTTTCAGCAAACTGCCCTTTTTGCCGCCCGAAAAGCGTGTCGCTACTTCTAAGTAATAAGTGCCATCGGCCAATTGCGGGATAAGCATTGAGAAGTTTGACGGATCGTTGCGGGAGAGGGAAGTTTTGGGAACGGCTGTTTCTGCCTTCGTTTCGGTGTTGACGAAAAAGAATCCGACGGGATCGCTTTCTTCGCCGTCAATCTTGGTACGTTCGCCTTTGCCGTTGAGAAGGCCGCCGGGAGTCAGTTTGTCATTAATCGTGCCACTGGTGATATCTGTAATCTCCTTGATCGTTGGCAGGTTGACTGCAATCTCGCCGATAATGACGCTGATCTTTTTCAGATCTTCCTTGATTTCCGCCCGGACAGAGGTGCGGAGCGTGACGCTGTTGACTGCTGGATCGAACGACGGTCTGGTGCCGATGAGCGGACCGTCGACGCCGATCGAGTTGTTGGTAAAACCGAATTCGACGGTAGAAGAGGAGTAGACTTCTTCCTTGGCTGTCTCGAATAAATCCATATACATCGACTCGTATTGGGCGGCAGTGTATTTGCTGCCCTTGTTGGCGGTCAATTTACAAATGTCTTTGATGGAGCGGTTTGCAAGGTATGTGACGTTGAAATTGTAGTCGTCGTCACGTTCGGTTAGCATCAGGGGAGTCAGTGTGCCGGTAATGCTGTGCATCTTGGGATCTTTTTCTGCCATAATAGAATTGCGTTATTGAGTTCTTGATGGACTCAGGTTATTAATGAGGACAAAGATAAATGTTTTCTATTTACAATCGCTCAATCTCCCTTTAAAATTAAAATCTATCGCATAATTTCTTTTTTATCCCTCTTATCCCGGAGACCCGAACAATTGTCCTATTTCGGTATTTCAGACCTGAAACGATAACCTAATTTTATACTAAACAGAAACGGCCGGTTAACATCTTTGCACAAAACATAGTCTGCAGGCGGTTCTGGGAAGTTGCTTTTTCAATTATTTCAGTAATACCATAGTTCATCAAGAACTAACGTATTTGTTTATAATGTAATATTGTTTTTATCTGTCCTATTTTTAATTAAAGTGTGGACGGACCTCTTTTAGCCTTGCTCCAGGCTCCGTTCCCTTTGTTCCGGTTCAGGTAG
>NZ_CDRTCT010000029.1:0-74776 GCF_977054455.1 Parabacteroides sp.
TACTACAGAAGGATTTGTCAACAAATTAAAGATGATTAAAAGAATGTGTTATGGACGAGGAAGCATAGAACTACTCAAAAGAATGATGATTTGTGTATAAGGCAGCAAAAGTGAACAAGACCCATTCGGATTATATGGGGTAGAAAACCGAAATAGATGCGGTAGTAGTTTCGATTTGGACTAACGGCTTTTGGGGGAATATGACAATAAGGGTAAAGGCGTAAGGAAGAAAATTCCGGGTGGATCTTTTGTCGGATCGGCAAAAGCCCTCTATCTTTGTAAGATTGAAGGAAAAGATATGTCTGAAGGTCGCCGGTTAATAGTAACGATTAATAATCATCCCGTTTTCGGTCCGCTGCTGATCCCGTACCTGGCAAGAGAAGTTTCGCCGGGTGTGCTTGAGGCGGAGGAGAAAGCCACATTTATGGAAGAAGGACGGCTGAATGAGGCCGAGAAAAAGATTATTTCCCTGTCCCAGTGTTATTCCGAAAAGAATTTGATGAATGTGTATTCGAAGGAACGGACCGTGAATGAGTTTCTGTCGAAACTGTCCGACCCTGCCCGTAGAGAGCCCGTGCGGAATTATATCGACCGGAAGCAACGGGAGATTGTCGAGCAGCTTCGGGCTTCATCCATACCTCTGTATATCAGAGAGACGGCTACAAAACTTCTATACGAGCATCACCGGATTTTTATTCCTGTCGCTTTGGCTGAGGCCTCGTTCAGGTTTGAACTGACGGAACAAGTCTTTCGCTACACGGTGGAGTGTGAATTGGAGGGGCGTTCGATTCCGCTGCAAAAGAAGAAACCGGTACTTGTTTTGTGTGCACGGCCCGCCATATTGGTCTTGGGGCGTGATCTGCTTGTCTTCAAACGGATCGAGATGCCGCGGCTGAATCCTTTTCTGGAAAAGACATTTGTGGCAGTTCCCGCTTCAGAGGCGCACCGCTATCTGGAGAAGATCGTCTTGCCGATGATGGTCCGTTATCCGGTCGGTGCTTCGGGCTTCGATATGATAATGGAATACCGGCCCTGTGTGGCGGAACTGTCGGTTTCGCCTTCTGTTTTGGACCGTCCGGTTGTGCAGCTGCGTTTTTATTATGGCGACGCCTGTTTTTCTCCCGGGCAGGCGATGCAACGCTGTTATCCGCGTTTGGAGGAAGAGGAGGGAAAAACGGTAATCCGCTATTTCAAACGTAATCCGGGGAAGGAGCAGGAGTGCCTGGATTTATTGGGCGTCCATGGTTTCGTGCAAGTGGGGGATACACAGTTTTCACGTGCCGGCTGTGTATCGGAATATGCGCTGGTTGAATGGCTTCACGATCATAAAGAGGAGTTGGAGGCTTATTTTACGTTGAATGTCGATGGCGGTTCCGGTATGACCTATTTTGTGGGCGATATTCTTTTGGAACAAGATATTGCGGATACGCCGGACTGGTTCGAAATTCGTATAACCGTCCGGATCGGGGAGTATGTGTTTCCGTTCATCCTTTTCCGGAAGCATATCCTGGAAGGTGACCGTTTGTTCAAACTACCGGACGGGAAGGTGGCTTTGCTGCCGGAAGAATGGTTTGAAAAATATGGCGACCTTTTCAGTTTTAGTAGCGAGCAGGAAGGCAAGTTGCGTGTGCGTAAGGTGTATTTGGGGTTGGTCGACGGGTTGAGAGATAACACTGCTCCGGCCGTTTCGAAAGCGTATGTGGAAAAAGAAGAGATACCGGTCCCTCCCCGGATACGTGCAACGCTCCGCCCTTATCAGCGGGAAGGCTTTACATGGATGGCGCATCTTGCCGCCAATGGTTTCGGGGGCTGTCTGGCGGACGATATGGGATTGGGAAAGACTTTGCAGACCATTACGTTGTTACAATATCTGTATGATCCGTCCGCCCCGGAGGCTGTCCGGCCACAGGAACCGATGCTTCCGTCGTCTTGTCCGGTCGATAAGTTCGGGCAATACGCTCTTTTTGGCGATGAAGAAGAGGAGCTGTCGGCCTCTCCGGTACGGACCGTTGCACAGCCGGACAAGGTGCAAGCCTCTCTCATTGTCGTTCCTGCCTCCCTGCTTCCTAATTGGAAAAGAGAGGTGCAACGGTTCAGCTCTTTGCGGGTATATGAATATGCCGGGGATCAGCGGAGCCGTGAGCCGTGGAAGAAATTCGACCGCTATCCGGTCGTATTGACGACTTACGGGCTGCTGCGCCGGGATATTGAATTGCTGGAAAATTATACCTTCAAATATGTGATACTGGATGAAAGCCAGTATATCAAAAATCCCGACTCGGTCTCTTATCATGCTGTCATGCGTCTTAAGAGCGGCAACCGGTTGGTATTGACCGGAACTCCGATTGAGAATTCGCTGAAGGACTTGTGGGCCCAGTTTAACTTTATCAACCCCGGCTTATTAGGGTCGTTGGCGGATTTCAGGAACCGTTTCATCCATCCGGTTGTAAAAGAAGGCAACGAACGTGCCCGGCAGCGGTTGCAGCAACTGATCCGCCCGTTTTTCCTTCGCCGTACCAAAAGGCAGGTGGCACCCGAACTGCCGCCGCTGATGGAAGAGGTGGTTTATTGCGGAATGTCGGAAGAACAGCAGGATGTTTATACGAAAGAGAAAAATACGTTGCGTAACTCTTTGCTTGAGGAATGGCATAAGAACAAAATTGTCGCTCTGAACGGCATCACCCGTCTTCGGCAGCTTGCCAATCATCCCGGTATGGTTTTCCCGGAATATACGGGAAGTTCCGGGAAGATGGATCAGGTGTTGGAAGCGTATGAGACTTTGTTGAGCGAGGGGCATAAGGTGTTGGTATTCTCATCCTTCGTCACCCATTTGAAACTTTTTGCCGCCGAGTTTGAGAGACGCGGCTGGGAATATGCGTTGCTGACCGGAAGTACGGCGGACCGGGAAGGCGAGATCGCCCGTTTCTCCCGGAATAAAGAGGTCTCCGCCTTTTTTATCTCTCTGAAAGCCGGTGGAGTAGGGCTGAACCTGACTGATGCCGATTATGTCTTTATCCTGGACCCGTGGTGGAACCCGGCAGCCGAAATGCAGGCGGAGAGCCGTGCGCATCGTATCGGGCAACAGAAGCAGGTATTTGTTTTCCGTTTCATCACCTCCGGCACGATCGAAGAAAAAATCCGCCGGTTACAGGAACGGAAAAGCGATCTGTCGGATCGCTTTATCATCGAAAACGATCCGCTGCAACAGTTGACTGATGAGGAGTGGAGGGAACTGATATGAAAAAGCTGCTATTGTTGTTGTGTTTTGTATTCATACGCCAAGTGGTCTATCCTGTTTATTTTAAACATCTTGGTATGAGCGACGGTTTGTCGCAGGTCTCTGTTATGTCGATTTATCAGGATCGTCTGGGACGCATGTGGTTCGGTACGCGTGAAGGTGTCAGCATCTATGACGGGGAACGGATGCGGGTGTATAAAGGCTGGGAGAACCTGGACCCGGAAAGTTCCATAAATGTTTTGCTCGGACATGAATGCGATCATCTCACCGGAAACAGGCAAGGGGATATTTTCTTCAGGACGTGCGATTCGTTGGTAAGGTATGATATCCGGGAAGAGAAATTTTATGTCGTCGGCGGTTGTAAGGCGAAAACGGTTACTTCGGCAAATGGTGACATATGGACGGGCTATGAAGATAGGGTCTGCCGGTATGACGAAAAAGGGGATAGCCTGCAACTTTATGTGAAGACAAACACCCCCGGCATATCCGGCCTGCTGATTTCGGAGAAGAAGATCTGGATCGGGACGTATGAAGGCTTGTATGTGATCGGGGAAGATAAAAAAGTCCGTTGTCTGATTGACGGACCTGAGTTTTACCGCTTATTTGAAAGCTCTACGGGTGAGATATGGGCCGGTTGCCGTACCGGCGGCTTGTACAGGATCACGCAAGACGAGCGGATCACCTGGTATTCGGAGAGCAATCCCGCACCTTTCCATATCGAGAACAGCCAAATACGGAGCTTTGCCGAAGACCGGTTTGGGAATATCTGGTTCGGCACTTTTATGGGACTGCATAAATATAACCCCTACACGGACCGGTTTACGGTATATCAACAGGATCATTTGCCGGGTAGCCTGTCGCACTCTTCCGTTTTCTCTGTTTATATAGATGCGCAGGAAACGATATGGGTCGGTACCTATTATGGAGGTGTGAACTATTTTAATGCCGAAAGGGAAATATTCGCCCATTATACGGATAACCCTTTGCGAAAGGAATGCCTGAATTATTCGTTCGTCGGGAATCTGGCGGAAGATAACGATGGCAACATCTGGATTTGTACCGAAGGAGGCGGATTGAACTTCATGGATCGCAAGACACGAACCTTTAAGTACTTCACTGCCGGCCATCGCAATTCCGTATTGCAGAATAACCTGAAGTGCATCGCGTATGACGGGAAACGGAACCGCTTGTATATCGGCACGCATCACGGAGGACTTACCCGTTACGATATAAAGACCGGTATTTTTCATAACTACCTGGACGATTACAGGGAAGGAGACATAAAGCCGGACGGCATCATCTTCCACACGATGATTCATAACGATAAGTTGTATGTAAGCGCGATGAACGGAACCTTTGTGATGGATCTCGATACGGACCGGTTCCAATGGATATGCAGGAATGCCCAGAGCTTTACGATCGACAGGGAAGAGAATCTATGGATTCTGATCGGGACTTCCTTATACAGGATAGAGCTGGCCCGTCCGGACAATCAGAAACATTATGCTCTGCCCGGTTATGGAATCCGGTTCGAACCGAAACGGATCATGACTACCCGCGACGGGGATATCTATTTCGTGGTTTTGGGAGGCGGGCTGTACCGGTATGACGGACAGACCGATTCCTTTGTCCATTATTCGCAGGAAAGCGGACATCTGTTGAGCAATTATTGTTATAATGTCGCAGAGACCAATTCGGAAGAATTGCTGGTGACCAGTGACAAGGGAGTCACTTTCCTGAATCCTTTCAGCGGAAGTACCCGGTTTGCGACGTTGGGTGCGAACCTGCCGATCACATCCATTGCGGATGGCTGCGGCATTCTGGTGTGCCGGAATAATGAACTTTTTGTCGGAGGAAATGACGGACTGACCTCTTTTTACCGGGAGGATCTCGATAAGACGGAAAAGAATTACTCCTTATATTTTTCAGAGTTGTATATCCATAATAAGAGAATCTATCCGGGAATCGCTTCGGGAGGCATACTGGAGGAGGCTTTTCCTTTCAGCAAATCGATCCGGTTGAACTACAAGCAAAACAATCTGATTATAAACTTCGCTACCACCAATTATATCGATATCCAAAAGAATAATGAATATCAATACCGGTTGGTCGGTTTTGACGATGATTGGGTTTCCACCTCTTCTTCCAGCATTTATTATACGAACCTGGATCCCGGCAAATATACATTGCTGGTCCGTGAAAAGAATCTGTCCCAACATTTGATGAACCGCCGTGAAATTTCTCTGGATATCCAGATCGCCCAACCCTGGTATAAAACGGGTTGGGCGTGGACACTGTATGTCCTGACTGTTTTTACGATCACTTATCTGACTGTACGGATTCTGAATGCCCGGCGCAAACTGGCGCTGTCCCTTGAAAAGGAACGGGAAGAGAAAGAGCGTAACGAGGAGTTGAACCAGGCGAAACTACGCTTTTTTACCAATATCAGCCATGAGTTCCGGACGCCGCTGACGCTTATTATCAGCCAGATAGATATGCTTTTTCAGAGTTCTTCCCTTCCTCCGACCTTGTATAACCGGATTATTAAGATCAGCAAGAATGCCAACCGGATGCGGAATATGATTTCCGAACTGTTGGAATTCCGGAAGTTAGAGCAGAATTATGTCTCGTTGCATGTTTGCGAACAGAACCTGATTCCATTTCTGAAAGATATTTATCTTTCTTATTGCGAGCTGGCGGCACAGCAATCCATTACATTTGATTTTCATCATGCAGAGGAGAATCTGTTGTTATGGTTTGATTCCAATCAGTTGCAGAAAGTGTTTTACAATCTTTTGTCAAACGCTTTCAAATATACGAAGCCGGGAGGTACGATAGAATTGCATGTGTCCTCGGATGAAAATGAGGTCCGTATGAAAGTGATCGATACGGGTATCGGGCTTTCGGCAGATGACGTCTCGCATATCTTTGACCGCTTCTATCAGGCCGAAAACGGGAAACAGGTAGCGGGGGCCAACCCCGGTACGGGGCTGGGACTGGCTTTAAGCAAGAATATCATTCATCTTCATCATGGGGATATCACGGTGCAGAGCCAGGTCGGCTATGGAACGATATTTACAGTCACGTTATTGAAGGGAAAGGTCCATTTTGAAAATGACAAGAATGCGATTCTTCTGGAAAGCCCGGACGAACCGATGATTAAGGAAGAATCTTTGGCGGATTCCATTTCCCCCGAAGAATATGAAGAAATGGATAAAGCTTTTCCGGGTCTGAAAGTCGGCGCTTATAAAGTTCTGATTGTGGAGGACAATGAAGAGCTGCTACAGATATTAAATACGCTTTTTGCCCCTTTCTATCAGGTTATATTAGCCGGGAATGGGGAAGAAGGATTGCGGAAGGCGAATGAGGAAAAGCCGGATCTGGTTGTCAGCGATGTCATGATGCCCTTGATGAGTGGTATGGAGATGTGCATGAAAATCAAGAATAATATCGATTTGTGCCATATTCCGGTCGTCTTGCTGACGGCTCTCGATTCTGTCGAGTATAATATTGAAGGGCTTCAACAGGGAGCGGATGATTATATCAGCAAGCCTTTCCATGCAAAAGTATTGTTGATGCGCTGCAATAATCTGATCCGGAATCGTTTGTTGTTGAAGTCCCGGTTGACAAAACAGGTTGACTTTGATGTGCAGTTGCTGGCTACGACCTCATTGGACCAGCAGCTTTTGAACCGGATTGTGGAGATCGTCGATCAGCGGATGGGAGAACCGGACTTTGATATCAATGCGCTTGCCCGCGAACTGAACATGGGGCGTAGTTCGTTCTTTACAAAAGTCAAGAACCTGACCGGAATGACTCCCAGCGAATTTATACAAAACCAACGCATCAACCGTGCGGCAACCTTGTTACGGGAACGGCCGGATTTGTTGGTGAACGAAATATCGGACCGGTTAGGATTTGCCTCGACTGTCTATTTCAGCCGATGCTTTAAGGCGAAGTTCGGAGTATCGCCTGTTCAGTTCAGGAAAAAAGAGGAGTAAGAACCAGATAAAACTGCTAATAGTTTATATTCAAATAGTTAAATCTTCTATTTGGACTGTGTGTATATAAGAAACGGACGCTTTGTATAGGTTCGTTTGTGTATGCCCGGCTACATTTGCCACCAGAGTTTATCAAAATTTATTAATCTAAATCTACCTATTCATGATGAATGATTTAAACATTCCTTTCTTTAGGAAAACGATGTTTGCAGGAATGGCCACACTGTGCTTGTCGACAGGAGTTACCCAGGCCAATCCGGTTAGTGACGGGGAGGAAGTGACGGAAAAACACGCCGTGGCATTGCCTCAGCAAAAGAAAATGACGATTACGGGAGTTGTGAAGGATGCGCTCGGCCCGGTGGTCGGCGCCAACGTAGTGGAAAAAGGGACCACCAACGGGACGGTTACGGACATGGAAGGCCGTTTCTCTTTGCAGGTATCTTCGAATGCCGTGCTGGTCGTTTCCTATATCGGTTATATAGACCAGACGATTCCGGTGAACGGGAAGAGCTCTTTCACGCTTTTGCTGAAAGAAGATTCACAGGCTTTGGATGAAGTGGTGGTTGTGGGATACGGCACGCAAAAGAAGGTGAACATGACCGGTGCGGTCGCTTCTGTCGATATGAGCAAGATGGTCGACAGCCGTCCGATCACTTCGCTTTCCGCCGGGCTTGCCGGTATGGCTCCCGGTGTTTCCGTAACAGCCGGTAATGGCGGACGGCCCGGTAATGACGGGGCGACGATCCGTGTGCGCGGGCAGGGTACGTTAAACGATTCCAATCCGTTGGTAATCATCGACGGGGTGGAAGCCAGCATGAATAATATCAACCCGCAGGATGTAGAAAGTATTTCGGTTTTGAAGGATGCCGCTTCGTCTGCCATCTACGGTTCCCGTGCGGCAAACGGTGTCATTCTGATCACTACCCGCAAAGGAAAATCCGGTGAAGCGAAAATCTCTTATAACGGTTATGTCACGATGCAGAAAGTGGCGAACCATATCGATTTGGTCTCCAATTATGCCGATTATATGGAATTGTATAACGAAGGGCAGCTCAACAGCGACCTCCCCGCTATCTTCAGCCAGGGGAAAATCGACGAGTGGCGGGCTGCCGGTGACAGTGATCCTGTCAAATATCCGAACTCTGACTGGCAGGACGCTCTGTTCCAGACCGGATGGATGCAGAACCATACGATCAATATCAACGGCGGGTCTGACAAGATTCACTATTATATATCGGGCAATTACATGAAAAATCCCGGTATTATGGAAAATTCCGGATACGAACGTTACAGCGCCCGTGTCAATCTGGATGCGGAAGTAAAAGATTGGTTTACCATAGGTGTCAATGCGTACGGGACGCGTGGAAAAGAGGAGCTGGGATTGTTGAAGACCGAATCGAACGACAATTTCTATACCTATATGCAAGCTACTACGCCGGGTATCTGCTACCAGGCGCCTGATGGCAGGTATGGAGGGGTAAACAACCCGGAAGACGACCCGCAGAGTAGCTCCAACAATGTCTTGAAGATGTTGAACGACGTCAAAGGAAATCGCACGACCAATAACATCGTTTCCCGTTTTTATGCCCAGTTGAGGCCGTTCAAAGGGTTGACGATCGAAGGATCTTGGACCTATGCTTTTTCCGACCAGTTCCTGTACCAGCAACCGGTTTTCCATGATCTGTGGAACTTGTACGACAATACGTTGCAGATTGCCGGAACCGGAGTTTCGAAGGTAATCAACCGCAACAACAAGACTGTCCGTAACAATATGGACGGATTGGTCAGATATGAAACCGACATCGACCGGTTGAATATCCAGGCAACGGTCGGCGCCAGCCAGGAAGCCTATCGTAACAACTGGTTCGAGGCCTCCAAGGAGAAGCTGACCTCTTCGGAACTGACGGAGTTGAATGCCGCCACTGCCAATGCGACGGCGACGGGTACTTACTCCAATTGGTCCATGCGTTCATTCTTCGGCCGGGTCAATTTGAACTGGGACGAGAAATACTTGTTGGAAGCCAATCTCCGCGCCGATGCCTCTTCCCGTTTTGCCCAAAAATATCGTTGGGGCTATTTCCCCTCTTTCTCTTTGGGTTGGCGTATGGAACAGGAAGCCTTCATGAAAGATATCTCATGGCTTAACCAGTTGAAGCTCCGTGCTTCGTATGGTTCGTTAGGAAACAATGCCGTGGGCAACTATGACTATCAGTTGTATTACCAGGCCTCTAATTATGTCTTGAACGACGCCTTGCAGATCGGTATGGCACAACGTGCTCTTTCGAATGCGGCATTGACTTGGGAAACCTCTTATGTCACGAACTTTGGTGTGGACTTCGCCCTGTTCTCTAAATTGAGCGGAACCGTCGATGCTTTCGTCAAAAACACCAAAGGAATTTTGATCGAACTGCCGGCGCCATTGGTGCATGGTAATGCTACCGTTCCTAAATCCAATGCGGCTGAAGTCCGTAACCGGGGGGTCGAGTTGAGCTTGAACTGGAACGACAAAGTCGGTTCTGTCAACTATTTTGTCGGAGGTAATTTCTCATTTGTCAAGAATAAAGTGACGAAGTTCAAAGGTGACGAAATGTCTCTGAACGGAACCAATATGATCCTGGAAGGCGAACCGATCAATGTCCAGTATGTGCTTTCGGTAGACCGGATCATCCAGACCGAAGAAGATATGGCGATAGTGGAAGCGATGGAAGCGAGTAATCCGGATGCCTTCAAACAATACAAGAAGCCGGAATACGGGGATTTCTTATATAAAGATATCGACGGGGACGGATGTATCACTGACAACGATAAGATCAAAGTCGGTAATGGTACCAACCCGACATTCACTTTCGGATTTAATTTCGGCGCCAACTGGAAAGGCTGGGATTTCAGCTGTATCCTGCAAGGTGCTACCGGATTGAAAACCTATTGGAGCGGATTGGATGGCGCCAGCTATTGGCCGCAAGTGCGCCGGGGGAACCAGATCAACAAGACTATTGCAGACGGACGTTGGTATCCGGGCCGCACGGATGCCACTTATCCGCGCCTGTTGAACTATACCGACGGACGCAACCGGGTGGCAAGTGACTTCTGGGTACAGGACAAGTCTTACCTGAGGGTGAAAAACGTCCAGTTGGGATATACGGTCCCGAAACATCTCTCGCAAAAACTCCTGATCGACAACTTCCGTTTATATGTCAGCATCGACAATGCTTTGACCTTTACGGGATATAAGGGATTGGACCCTGAGGTGTCGGGCACGAAATATCCGACTATGCGATTAACAACATTTGGTTTAAACCTTACATTTTAAATAGTTGAAGACATGAAAAAGATCATAATCTATTTGGCGACAATGCTTTTAGCCGCCATGACGTTCACCGGTTGCTATGATTTGGAGACCTATCCGGGAGACAAAGTCAACGAAGGAACATTTTACAAGACCGGCGATCATGCCCATCAAGGCTTGATGGGAATCTATGGCATGCTGCGCCTGAACGAGGCGTACGGTTACCAGTTCTGCTTCGACCATTTGGGAGATATCGCTTACGGGTATAACTATTATATGATGTTCCTGTCGACCTATACAGACCGTGACGGAACGATACAAAATCATTGGCAGACCTTCTATGACGGTGTACATCGTGTCAATACCTTTATACGTTCGGTAAAAGGCATGCGCGGTATCATCACGGACGAACAGATCGATGAGTACGTGGCGGAAGCCAAATTCCTGCGTGCGATGTTCTACTTTTCCTTGACAGATCTTTTCGGTGGGGTTCCCTACTATGACGAATCGACAAATGTCAACGAGGAGTTTATGAACCTGAAGCAACCGAGAAGCAGCCTCGAAGAGGTACGTGCCCGTATTTTGGAAGATTTGGACGAAGCGATCAAGTTCCTCCCTGTCGAACATGCCGCCGGTGAATATGGACGTGCTACTAAAGGTGCAGCCTACGCCCTTCGTGGTAAAGTGCATCTTTATGACAAAGAGTGGCAATCTGCCATCAACGATTTTGAGGAAATCGTCTATAACAAGTCCGATAACTACGGCTATGCCCTCGACGACGATTACGCCCGTGTATTCAAACTCTATAACGGAGCCAAAAGCCCGGAAACGGTCTTCTCGATCCAGAACAAGAGTGGTGTCGGCACCGAGTATGGCATGCAGATACAGGCTCTGATGGGATGTCGTGGCGCTTATGGGAGCTGCTGGAACAATACGGTCCCTTCCACACAGTTGGTGGATATGTATGAGTTTAAGGACGGTCGCCCCTTCAACTGGGATGAGATTTTCCCCGGTTATAATGCCATGTCTCCTGATGAGCGTAAAGAACTTCTCAGTATCGAGATGAAGGAAGGAGGAGCGATCGTGGGACTTCGCGAAGCGGATACAGCCAAGATATTGAGTGCTTATACTTGTCGCGATCCGAGATTGATGGCTACAGTGATTGTCCCTTATTCACACTATATGGGAAATATTGGCCGTACTACTAATGTGGATCTGATCTTTGCCTTGGATCATGACCTGGCTGGAAATGCCAATGGTGGTACGATCCAAAACAACGCAGGTTGGGTCTCTTATCTCTATCGGAAGTTCGTGGCCGAAGGAGACCAGGGCGGTGCGATCAGTAACCGTTTGCATACACCGTTCGCTTTCCCTTTGATCCGCTTTGCCGATGTTCTGTTGATGCTCTCCGAGGCTTATAACGAGGCGGGGCAGTTAGACAAGGCCGTGACCGAATTCAACAAGGTGCGTGCACGTGTCGACATGCCGGGCTTGAACTCCGGTCCCGCATGGATGGCTGTCAGCAGCAAAGAGCAGATGGCCGAACGGATACGCAAGGAGCGTGCCGTCGAGTTTGCCGGGGAAGGACTTCGTTTCAGCGACTTGCGCCGTTGGGGATATGAGGTTGCCCGTAAAGCGCTTGACAATGTCGATGCGGTCAATATCTATGGCGAACCGATCTATACCCATCTGTTTAGCGAACGGGATATGCTTTGGCCTATACCGGGTGTGGAACGGGAACGGAATAAGGAGTTGACACAGAACCCGGGTTGGTAATGATGAGATTGATTCACTTAATAGGTTTATTTTTCCTGTTGTTCTCTTTTACGGTTGCCGGACGGAGTTTTTCTGTCCGGCAACCCGGAAAAGAGTTGCGCCGGCATCCCAGGTTGCTTTTCAGCAAGCAAGAGGAACAAAGGGTTCGTGGTTTATTCGGAACCGAACCACTATTGGATAGCTTGCGTGCCGGCCTGATGAGGGAGGCGGAACGTTTGTTGTCGGTTCCTCCCCAGGAAGATCCTCGAAGGAAAATTAAAAACACGAAAGACATACTGCCTGTCAGCCGTGAACAGGTTTACCGGATGGTCAACCTGGCATTGGCCTATCGGTTGAGCGGAGACAGACGTTTTGCGGAGAAGGCGGAAAAAGAACTGGTCCACGTCTGCAATTTCCCGGACTGGGACCCTGTCCACTACCTGGATGTGGCGGAGATGACGACAGCCGTAGCCATTGGTTATGACTGGCTGTACGATGTATTGGCTCCTTCGGTCAGGCAGTTGGTTGTCCATTCGATCAAAACAAAGGCATTGGACCTTGTCGTCGAGGAATATAAAACCGGAAATGCGGATTCCTGGGCGAAACGCGAAACAAACTGGAATGTGGTATGCAATACCGGCATGGTATTGGGAGCTTTGGCTATTGAAGAGCATGAGCCGGAACTGGCGGAGCACATCATCGGCGAAGCGGTCAGGTACATCCCGAACTGTCTGAAGCATTTTGCACCGGACGGTGTTTGTTATGAGGGACCTGCCTATTGGGGATATACGAACATGTACCTGTCTCTTTTGCTGAAGGCGCTGAATGATAATTTTGGCGAGGACTTCGGGCTTTCGGAAATGGAGGGGGTGGATAAAAGCGTCCTGTACTATATGCACAGCACAAGTCCTTCCGGCAAGATATTCAATTTTGCCAATTCCGGCAGTACGGCTCCTGCGGCAGAACCCATTTACTTTTATTTCAGCCGGGCTTTCCGCCAGCCGGAGGTAGCGACTTTCTACCGGAATGTCTTGTCAAAGACCGTGCAGAGCGAGAATTATTTCAGATTCTACTTCCTGTCCATACCTTGGTACGATACGGCCTCTTCTCCTGCCGATGCCTTGCCGAAACTGAAAGTTTACGAAGGTATCAATGATATTGTCGTGTTCAACGGGAACCGGAATGTCCCTAACAGCCTTTATCTGATCGCCAAGACCGGAGATCCGGATATGGCGCACCAGCAGCTGGATATCGGGACCTTTATCGTCGAGACGAACGGGATAAGGTGGACGGACGATCTGGGGAGCGATAACTATAGTCTGCCCGGATTCTGGGATTACAAGCCGGACGGACAACGCTGGTCGTATTTCAGAAACTCGAATTTCAGCCACAATACGCTGTCGATCGACCATAAACTGCAAAACTCGGCCGGGACAGGCGAGATCAAATGGCAGGATGACAAGGCCGCCCAACCTTTTGTCACGATGGACATGGGCACGGCTTATGCCGGACAGAGCCGTTTTGTCTACCGGACCTTCCGCATGCTCGACGATACCCGCATACTGGTTACAGACAGCGTAGGGTTGCAGAACCCGTCCCAATCGGTGCAATGGTCCGTGATAACTTCGGCAGACGTCGAATGCAAAGGAAATACTGCCGTTCTCAGGAAGGACGGTAAATCTTTTTCCTTGAAGATCACTTCGCCCGGCAATGCTTCTTTTACGGCAAAGACGGCAAAAAGGGGGACGGAGGCGGAGAAGCCGATAGAGGGATATACGATCCTGTCGGCATCGGTATCGGGTGAACCTGTACAGGTTATCAAAGTTCTCCTGTCGGGAGAATAGGTGATTAGTTACATTTAAAATAAATAATATAGATATGGTAAAAGTGAAACATTTAATGGGTATGGTGCTCGGTGTTGCATTGATCTCCTGCGGAGGGACAGAAGACAGATTCGTTGAAGAGAACGTTGCGTTTGCCCATAAACAGATAGGAAAAGAGATCGAGCTGATCGAGGCGAGCGGCAAGTTTATGAACCCGACTACGCTGAACCCGGACGGTTCCGTTTATTATTGTAACCTGGCCGACTGGCGCAGTGGTTTCTTTCCCGGTTCGGTCTGGTATCTGTATGAACTGACAGGAGATGAGAGCCTGTTGCCCCTTGCGAAGAAATATACGGAGGCGGTGAAAGATGCCAAAAATATCAAATGGAACCACGATGTCGGTTTTATGATCTATTGCAGCTTTGGAAACGGCCTGCGTCTGACGGGCGATCCGGAATATAAGGAGGTGATTGTCGAAGCCGCCCGTTCCTTGTCTACCCGCTTCCGCCCGGTGGCAGGGATTATTCAGTCGTGGGACGTGGACAGGGGATGGATTTCCGAACGGGGCTGGGAGTGCCCGGTGATCATCGATAACATGATGAACCTGGAGCTGTTGTTTGCCGCTACACGGTTGTCCGGCGACTCGACTTTCTATAAGGTTGCCGTTTCGCACGTCGACCGTACCATGAAGGAACAATATCGTCCGGACGGCAGTTGCTATCATGTGGTGGATTACAGCATGAAAGACGGTTCCGTACGCAACCGCCATACGGCACAGGGATATGCGCACGAATCGGCGTGGAGCCGTGGACAGGCCTGGGGCATCTACGGTCTGACGCTGTGTTATCGGGAGACGGGAGACCGGAAATATCTCGACCAGGCTTTAAAAGCGGTCCGCTTTATGTTCAATCATAAGAATACACCCGAAGACCTTGTGTTCTATTGGGATATGGATGCCCCGAACATTCCTGACGATTACCGGGATGCTTCGGCTGCTGCTTGTATCGCCTCCGCCTTGTATGAGATCAGTACGATGGATGTGCCTGAACCGCAAACGTATAAGGCATATGCCGACCGGATCATGGAAAGCCTGGCTTCGCCGGCTTACCGGGCTGAATTGGGAACGAACGGAAACTTCTTGCTGATGCATTGCGTCGGAAGCATTCCGCATAATGGAGAAATAGATGTCCCGTTGAACTATGCCGACTATTACTTCCTGGAGGCTTTGAAGCGAAAACGGGATATTGAGCATCAATAGCTTCGTTTTTAAGCTGTTTATAAGAAGCCAAGACCGTTCTATTATTAGGTCAGACAAGGGTGTATCAAGCTGGGGTTTTATTACGTCAGACCGGGTACACCTTTTTTGAAGAATTTGACAATAAGTGCCATCCGTATTTGTTATAATGCAATATCATTTAAAACAATATACAGAAATGGCACGAAAGAAAACTTTACCTTCGTTATCGCTTCTCGAATATGCCAATGCGCGTATCGCACTGAAGAAAAAACTGAACAAGGCCAGTACGGCGGAACTTTATCAGGTAGCCGTCAATCATTTTTTGAAATTTGCGAGAAACGACGGGTTTCGTATGGAAGACCTGAACCGGACTCTGATTTCTGATTTTGCCGCTTATTTGCAATGTAAGGGGTTGGCTGCAAATACGATCAACTCCTACCAGAGCAGTTTACGCGCAATCTATAATGCAGCCTGTTATGATGGACTGTTACGGCCTGTGGAACACCCTTTTAAGGGCTTAAAGCTCAAACGTGAATTTACCGTCAAGCGTGCCATATCCGTCAGGCTCATTCAGAAACTGGCGAGTTTTGAGACTGACGGTTCTCAGAGTCAAGAATTAGCAGTCGACCTGTGCCTGTTCAGTTTTTTAGCTTGCGGGATGCCGTTTGTCGATATGGCCTATTTGACGGCGGACAACATTCGGAATGGTGAATTGGTCTATAATCGTCGTAAGACAGGTGCTCAAATCCGTATGGAAATCACTACCGGCATGTGGCAGATCATTCGTAAGTACACCCCTGCGGATGGGGAAAGGGAGTTTCTTTTTCCCATTCTTCCGTCCGGTTCACCCACCCACTCGCAATATAAACACTGTCTGGCTTTGCATAACAAGGAATTGAAGGAGGTCGGTGACAAACTTTGCATTCCCGTACATTTTACTTCATACGTGATGCGACATAGCTGGGCATCTGCGGCATTGCAATCCGGAGTTTCAGTTGCGATTATCAGTCAAGCCTTGGGGCATAGTTCGGAGAAGACGACACGCTATTATTTAAGTGAATTGGATGTTTCCGAATTGACAAGGGCTAACCGGAAAGTTTCAGGTTCTATCGATTATTTGTTAAATAGAATAGAAAACGGAAACACAACCTTATTTATGAAATAAGGTGAGAAATCCCCTACGAAGTTACAATTAAGCATAAAAATCTGTTCTATTAAACTATTCAGCCTGTTCTAATTTAGCATTTGAAATCTTTATATTCCTGAGAGGAGTTAAATGTAGTTAATTTTCGATTTTAGTATGTTAAAGGAAGAGACGCTGGCAGGAATGCTATGTCTATAAATATCCTATGATCATCAACATAAATTATAATTAAAAATCAGGCAATAAGAAAGTGTGATGACCTTATTTACAGGTAAAAGGCCTTCATAAATGGTATTTCAGTATATAATTTTGTATTACCTTTATTACCAAAATAAAGGTTTTTTATTAATCTAAATAGTTGATTAGCCTATTTCCACAACTGTAAGGTTATCCTTTTTTAGATTAAAATTCCCTTATTTCATAAATAAGTACAAAACTAAAGAATGCAGACTTAACTGATAATCAAAATAGATGAAAAGAAAATTATGGAATTGCAATATTCCTGACTGTATAGGAAACCATAGAAACAGGCCGTGTGGTATCGGATGAATTAAAAGCATCGAATAAGGCCTTGAAATTTGGGAAAAATAATAATAAAATAACAAAGAGTATGATGAGAAAACTTATCGTCATGATGTTCCTGTTAATGATCCCCCTGTCTTTCTACGCACAAGACAGGTTGACCGGGCAAAAAGGTTCGACCGCCGGGATCAAGACCAATATCCCATACTGGGGTACGGCAACTTTCAATGTCGGCGGGGAATTTCGCTTGGCACGTCATTGGAGCTTGGACATAGAAACCGGGCTGAACCCGTTCGACGGAAAGGAGGAGGACGGCAGCTATGGCAAATCTCTCAAACATTGGCGACTCCATCCGGAGATACGCTATTGGTTCTGTGAAACGTTCTACAAACATTTCATCGGGTTGCATGTCCCGTACATATTATATAATGTGTCGGACATCAAAATACTCGGCACTGAAGGCGAACGCCATCAGGGTTGGGGTGCAGGTGCGGGTATCAGTTACGGTTATTCCTGGCTGCTCTCCAAGCATTGGAATTTGGAAGCGACTGTCGGTGTGGGTTACCTCTACCTTGAGTCGGAGAAATATCCTTGTACCAATTGCGGTCGTCGGCAAGAGTATGTCAAGAAACATTATTTCGGCCCAACACAGGCAGCCATCAATTTGATTTATCAATTTTAATACCGTCATCTTATGAAAATGTACAGAACCCTACTGCCCATGTTGGCAGGCTTGCTGGCGGTAACCGCCTCCGAGGCACAGACAATCAAAGTGAAAGACCAAATCGTGGAAAAGGCGGACGGCACATTGATCGTCGGCATGACGCTTGACCTGAGCAAAATAGAAGTACCCTCAAACCGTTGTTACGTTTATACGCCGGTCGTGACGGCGGGCGACAGTGTCCGTGCGCTTACTCCGTTGATTGTCTGCGGTCGTGATCGTCATATACTGTATGAACGTACGGGACGTATGTATGGGACACATAGTGAATATGAACTGCGTCGTGAGAATGGCAAGGAACAGTCTTTCGAATATACCACCCGTACCCCGATGGCTCCCTGGATGAAGAAGTCGGAAGTGGCTCTCGTGACGGATGTCTGCGGTTGCGGTTGGGAAAACTTGATGAACGATCGTTCACCGCTCTTTCCGATCAACCTTGCCGAACCGGTTGTGCTGAAACCGTTACTCGCCTACCGTACGCCCGAAGCCGAAGCGGTCAAAGCGCGTTCGATCGAAGGGAAGGCGTTCCTCGACTTCCCGGTCAACAAGATCACGATCTATCCCGACTACCGCAACAACCCGCGTGAACTGGCCGCCATTCGCTCCACTATCGACGCGGTACGCGACGATCCCTATGCTACTATCACGGAAGTATGGATCAAGGGCTTCGCCTCTCCCGAAGGAACTTATGCCAACAACACTTATCTGGCGGAAAACCGTGCAAAGGCTTTGCGTGACTACGTGAAGAGCCTCTACCGATTCGAACATGCCACGTTCAGCGTCGATTTCGAGCCGGAAGACTGGGAAGGACTGGAAAAGCGGCTGGAGGAGATGAACCTGCCTGACAAGGCGGAACTGCTCGCCATCATCCGTAATCCGGAACCGCGCGATATGGACAAGAAAGAGTTGAAGTTGAAAACATTGAATGGCGGTACGTCTTATAAGATCCTGCTGCGTGACATCTATCCGGCTTTGCGTCACTCGGACTACGTGGTGAAATACAACATCCGTAATTTTACGGCCGAGGAAGCGAAATCGCTCATCTATACCGATCCGAAGAAGCTCAGCCTGAACGAAATGTTTATGGTGGCACAACTCTATGAGGCTGGAAGCGACAAGTATAACGAAGTGTTTGAAATCGCCGTCCGCATGTTCCCCGACGATCCGGTGTCTAACCTGAATGCCGCCAACACGGCGATCCGGACAGGGCAGCTGGACCGTGCGGAAAGTTACCTTGCGAAAGCCGCCGAAGGTGACGAGAAACAATTGGCGTTTGCCTCTGTCCGGATGCTACGCGGTGATCTCGACGGTGCGGAAGCGATCCTGAAAACATTGGAAAACAGCACCGTCTGCGGTGATGCGGCACGTGCGAACCTCGAACAGATCAAGGCGAAGCGTGCGGAATGAGAAATTTTCAAAAAATGATAGGGTATGAACATTGCACATAAATTATTGGTATATGCCTGTGCGGCCGGCGGTCTTTTGTTTGCCGGCTGTTCGGACGAATTTCGGACGGAACGCGACGATGGCGATGACAAGCCGATCGAAGAGAACTATTTCCGTCTGACACTTCATTGTCCGGATGCCAAGGCTCCGCTCACCCGCTCGAACCCCACCGGGGGAGAGAACGGGGACGGCTATGAGCCGGGACAGGACTACGAAACGCGCATTGATGATTTGATGCTGCTCTTTTACCGAGGGACGGATGGGATAAATTCGCCCGCCTCGACGCCGATCGACAAGATCATCTACCTCGACCGCGATGCCATGCTGGGCGATAACCGCACAGAACCGGTGCTGGTGGGACTGCCAGGCGGCTGGTACGACCTGCTGGTCATTACCAACACAGGCAACATCCGCCCGCAGCTCAAAGACTTGACGTTGGGAGGCGTGCGCGACTTCCTGCAAAAACGGGCTTGGATGGAAAGAAACGGCAAGTACTCCCGTTTCGTGATGGCTTCGGACGGCCATCTGGATGAGAAGGTTTACATCTGCGGTGACAATACGATCGACAACCCGGCTTCGGCGACCGTTGAGGTCGAGCGCCATGCGGCACGTATCGACTATCTTCCGGAGCACGATTACTTCGACGTGATGGACCGCATAGGCGGTGCTGCCCGCGTGTCGATTACCGGTGCCATGATCGTCAACAAGCTGGATGCCGGTTCGTATATGATCAAGCGTGTAATCGATGCCGCCCCTGACGGTAGGTTCGGCCCGGCAAACACGCTCGAATACCTTGGGCTGGAGCTGCCCGAATGGGGTGACCACCAGACGAACTACGTGCTCGACCCGTGGAGCCGCTATAAGACGATGGCGAACGTGAACAGCGAGATGTTCAATCCCAACTGGCCGGAGCGTCCCGCTTCGGACGGCAAACCGGTCGAAGCCCTCTATGAAAACTATTTTATGAGTTTCGGTACTTCGGCAGGCAATTGGCGTTTCACCGATGGCATGGGTGAGCGAGTGGGTGAGTGGTATCGCGTGGGCTACACGAAAGAGAACACGGTGGCGCGGGATGATCAGTCGCCTTACTATAGCACCGGAGTTGTGTTTAGGACATTATATGGCCCCAGAAAGTGCCTGTTCTACGATCCCGCTACAGGAGAGGCCGACTACCGTAAAGGGTTGGACGGCTCGCCGTTCACCTTCTTCGCTTTCGGGGGAGCGATTTACGGATCACCCGAAGCGGCGATGCTTGCTTTCACGGAAGGGGCTTTGGACGTGTCGGCCTATGATTTCACGGGCAAGACCTGGAATGACGTGCGGTCGCTGGCGTCGAGTTTGAAGGAAGGCGACCCGACCGGATACCGCCGTTTCCTTTCACGATGGTTGAAAGACAAGGATTTATCGCTTCGTCTGACTTCCGACGAAGCGTCTGCATTGACTTGGAAGAGTTATATGTACACGACATTCGGATATGCTTTACGTGCAGATGGCACGCCGCAAGTCAATCAGGGCGGCAAAGATACGCGCCGTCTGTTGGCACGCTATGGTTTGCATACCTATGTGGACGGTGTTTGCTTCTACACCCATTGGATCCGTCACTCCAACAACAACGCCCCGTCGAAGGGGATCATGGAGTATGCCATCGTGCGCAATAACGTCTACAAGTTGCGTATCCGCGACATTTACGGCTTGGGGAATGACATCCCTTACGAACCGCCGTTCGATCCCGAGCCCGAGGATCCGATAGACCCGGACGATCCTGAAGATCCCGACAATCCGGATCATCCGGACGAACCGGATAACATCGAGATAGAGGTGATAGTCAAGCCTTGGGGACCGCTTCCGGACGAGACGATTTATTTTTAAACAAAAAATAGGAGAACAATGAAATACCATAAGATATTATACCTTTTATTTCCGGTACTGGCGGTTCTCGGCCTCTCCGGACTGACTTCATGCGATTATATCCATGACGAACTTCCTCTTTGCCGGCACACGCTCCGTTTCGTCTACCGGCACAACATCAAACATGCCGACGCGTTTGCCTACGAGATGGTGAACCAGGAGCGTGAAAAGAACGTCCGTCTCTACATCTACGACTGCGACGGCAAGTACCTTTCTTCGCGATTGATCGAGGGCGACGAGTTGAAGAAGAACGAAGTGGACCTCAGCGAATTGGAACCGGGTGATTACCGCCTGCTGGCCTGGGCTGGGCTGAATGAGACGGATTACACCTGGACGGAGCCTGCCGCAGGTTCCTCCATTGACGACTTCCGCATGGCGGTGAAAGCTACAGAAAACCGGGTGGATCGCGAATTGTCGGGTCTGTTTCAAGGCGAACTCGACTATACGGTCCCGGTAGGCGGCGCGACCGACACCGAGTTTCCGCTGGTGAAGAACACTAACAAAATACGCTTCATCCTGATCGATGCCAACCGGGGTACGAAACTGGAGGAAGACGCTTTCAATTTAGTGGTCACCACTACCAATAGTGATCTTGACGCGCAGAATGAACCGCAATCCGCCACGCGCATCACCTGGTTGCCCTATCTGCAACAGGTGGAGACGGTCAAGTCGGCCGACAATGCAATTGTTTCCTATGATGCCGTCTGTACCGAACTGAATACGCTCCGCCTGATCGACAATTCGACCGGCACGCTGAGCGTCCGCTATGCAAGCGAAATAACGCCATTCATCAATGTCGACCTGACAGGTTTGCTGAAACTGACGCAGATCGCTTCGCACAAGTTGCCGGGACAGGAGTACCTGGACCGCCAGGACGAATATGTAATCACCGCCTACGTGGATATCGCCGGCGGACGGGCGCACTGCCTCTACGTGGTAGTGGACGACTGGATTGTCCGCCTCGAAGATGTGACACTTGGTAATGAGGAGATGGGATTATGAAAAACAGATTGAATCAATATAAGCGCTTGCCGTTGCTTGCCGGCCTGTTTGCCCTCATCGCCTTCGGATGCGTGAGCGGCGAACGGGGTGGAAACGGCGATCCCGACCTCCCCGAAATGGTGGAGGTGGACTTACAGGTGGGCGTTTCCGATGTATCGGGGTCGTTGCAGACGAAAGCGAGCGCCGATGATCTGAAACCTTTGGACGGCGAACTAATCCATTCGTTAGTGGTGTTTATCGTGGATGCGTCCGGCAAGGTGGAAAAGAAGTTCCAGCCGGATTTGAGCAACAATACGGGTGCACAAGCAGGCAATCTGGAAAACTGGAAGTCCGGCTCTTTTGAGGTCACCAGAGGAGTGAAACGGATTTATGCTTTTGCGAATTGGGAGTTGCTGAAGGATCACAGTTTTATTTCTACGGCAGAAGGAGTGACATTGGTACCTCCGGATATTGTCGAATGGGAGAATAACTCATTTGATCCGGTTAATAAAAAATTCCTGCCGATGAGTTTTTCCGAGACATGGACAGTCTCTGCGGGGACGAAAAAGATCGAGTTGGTTCGTTTGGTGAGCCGCATGAAAGTTTTTATAAGAAATGAAGCGGGACATGATATAACTATCAACCATTTAAAGATCAGTCCCTTCAATACGAAGTCTTATCTGTTTGGCAAAGACGGGAACACGATTTTGCCAACGACAGGAAACGAATGGAGTATTGTGGATATATTAGATAATGTATCGCTCACAACTACTACTGATGCTCAAGAAGCAAGCTCTGGCTGGATTTATGTGAACGAATCGGCAACGGATAATGGTTTTGAAGTGGCATTGGAAACAATTAGTAAAGGCACCTTTTCTCATGCTACAGATTTTCATGGTGGAACCAAACGTACCTCTTTCGTCAAACGGATCCCGCGCAATCGCGTTTGGAACTTAAGATTGGTATTTGCAAGCTATAAACTGACGTTGGGCATTGAGGGCGAGAATCCGCCTATCGGTGGGTATCCGGATGTAATGACAAATGTCGAAGAGGATACGAACTTAGCATGCGAGATATTCGGAGGCGGTCCGTTTACCCTCGAAATAAAAAAATTGGAATCGTTAGAAAGTGGTAATAATTATGATGTAAATAAATTGGCTTGGTCAATCGGCAATATTAACAATGAAAGTGGTTTGCTGGTCGGTACCCCCTTATTGACTATAAACGGTACAAAAATTACCGGCCGCATGGTTGGTGCTGCCACTGGCGACCAAGATTCTGCAACATTTATTCTGGAGGTGAGAAATACGGAAGAGAACCGTACTTTATCCTTTACAGTGACATTACGGTTTAAGGATATATTCGCTTCTTAAAATCTACTCGATAAGTAGCTATCCGGCTACTTATCGAGTAGATGCTTGTCTACATAGTAAGCAGTCATGCGTCTACTTACTAAATAGATTTCGGTTTGCTTACTAAGTAGATTTCACAATAAAAATAACAAATATAATAACTAAATTAAGAAAACAATGAAACGAAATAAAATAATATATGACAGATGGCTCCGGGTACTCTTCCTGTCGTTCACCCTGTTGGTCGGCGGGGGCGAACGGATGGCTTGGGGCCAAACGGATGATAGACCTTCAATAATACTTCAATATGACTTAAGCAAGCACGATAGTGTATTTGTTGATACAAAAGTTATTTATGTCGTACCTAATAGGGAACGAGTATTGTATATTCCGGAGTTGAGAATTAGCTTACAAACTGCCCATGATAGATATAATTGGTATGTTCATTGGTACATTAAAGGAAAAAATGGTAGTGCTCCACAAGGTCGAATTGCTTTTAAAGAATTTCAAACAACGAAGGATGAAGCGACTAATCAAGGAGGTGATTTTATAGAATCAAGTTATACTACAGAAAATGATTTTGTAAAAGCCAATTGTTCAGATGGAGGATTGGTTTGGTCTGCACGTTTAAAAGAGCATTTTCCTGACAAAGTTAAGAGATATGGAACAGATGCTTCAACAATTTCTTATACTATGTCCAATAATTCCTATACGGATGGGGATACGATTTATTGTGATGTTAGTATTTATAGAGATGGAAATATATTGGGTGATAATAGCTTTGAAAATGCAATTTATACAGAACCGACACTAACTAAACGAACTAAATACATTATTAAAAACGCACAAGAATGTATAACAAAAATAGAGAACAAAGAAATAGAAGAATTTAAGTTTGATTATCCTGCAGAAAGAACAGCAGTAAACTTTGATGGAAGACAAGACAATAAAAATAAGTCATTAAACTTTTCTATGCCATCTTTGCCCAACAATTATTTTTGGAAAAAGTCAGATGGAACGATTGTTCAAGGAAATCAGTTTGAATACAAAGTAGTAAATGGAAAAACGTCTGACTATAAAGTGTTTGGTTTGGTTACTCGTCCTGGCAATATAATCCCTTTTCAACAAACACAAAGACTTTCTTTGGATGATTATCCGACTGAAGGAGAGGATATAGAAGTTCTTGTACGAGCTACGGATCAAAATGGAAACAAAAGTGGAGAATTGGCTAAATTCATATTTCATCCTCTGCAAGGTGTTGGTTTTGAATTAGAAAAGAATATAAAAGATAAAGATGAACGATTTCCAAGAAGAAATAAAAATAAATATAGAAGAATAGGTTGGGTGAATTTTGATTTAGGTGAACCAGTAAAAGAATTAAGTAGTAAGAGTAGTAATGATAATAATATAGCGACTGAACCTTTTGGTTTTTTTAAGGATAATCATACAACATATGGTTTTTTCAATAAAAAGGTATCACCATTGCTTACTAAGGTGACATGGGATGCCATTCAAGAATATGTTTCTACTAGCAATCAAAACATATATGGATTATTTAGAAGTGCAAATGTAGAAGATAAAATTTCAGAGAATTTAAATTTTATCAAGGAAGGAGATTGGTACTATCGCTATACTTGGATTCCTGCTACAGGTAGTGGTAATGATAAAAATCAGTACACTAATACCCCTTTATACGATCGTACTTATCATATATCCCAAGATCCAAAAGACCCCATAAATGCAGGGAAAGAAAAAAATGAGTTAACTCCTCAATATGGACATTTCTATTATATAGATGCATCTAATGAACCTGGGACTATAGTTAAAATTCCGATAGATGGGACAATTTGTTTTAATACGGAGATAACAGTAACAGCCTGGTTGGCAGATATGACTCGGGCTAGTTTAGTAGATAAGACTGAAGTTAATAGAGGGAAGTATCCATTAGCACCGAATATTAATATCTATTTAATAGGTAAAAATAAAGATGAAGAAGATGTTGTTATTCACCGTTTTACCTCAGGAGATGCTTTAGTTGATTATTCAGAAACAACTGCGAATAGTGATTATTTTGACAAAGACGGAACTACTAAAGCAAAGCGAAATAAGAACTTAATGCAATGGCAGCAATTATATTATTCTTTTGTTTTACAACATAATGTTGAATATGAAAATTATTATCTTGAAATTCAAAACAACGAGCCCCACACCGACGGAGCCGACTACGCCATTGATGATATTCGTATTTTCAAAACAATACCGGATATCCAAGTCGTTCAATCAGGAGATCCATGTGATGAAAAGATAAAAACGGTGAAGTTTAAATCGAATTACAATATGCTGTTGTCTAATTTCGGATTGACAGCTAATACAGAAATCGGTGAAAATGAAATTCCGCTAACCTATGCTGAGTTTGAAAAGCTGTCGGAAGATCATTTACTGAAAAAGTATTTAAAGAACAAATACAAGACTCAAAAAAATATAGAAGATGCTCTAAAATATTTTACTACCATTTATTATGCAATTTATGAAGTAAGTGATAACACTGATGCGGAAGGTAGACCGATACCGAAAAGTGAACCAATAACAATCAAATACGGTAATCAAGAAAGCACTTATCGTACATCTTATCTCTCAACCCGTCTGGAAGATATGGCGTGGACTACATGGTCTGAAGAGTCATCTAGTGGTACATTTAAAGCAGATGACGGTTATATAACCTCTGCCAATGTATCCATCAACGGAGAACTTATAGCTAATAAGACCTATATAGCTCGAGTGTCTGAAACACCAATAAAAGGAGATGATTTAGAATGTAAAACTTGTTCATTCTACAATTCTTTTGTTTTGGAAGGTGTTGGTGATCGTATTATTGTAACTAAAGATGATCAATCTGTTGATATTAAAAATATTAAACCAGGAGAGTCATACAATGTAACCGGCACATTAAAATATAATCTACCAGGATCGGATGAATTGCTTCCTATTGAAAAACCTATATTTAACTGGTATTTAGGCACATGGGATGAATTTGTAAAACCTGGAACAATCACTGTTGGGACTGAAAGCTATTCTATTATGGAAGCTTTTAAAGCTGCTTTCCATGATATGAATAATACTAGCGTTAGTAGTGCCATAGAAAATGAATTAAAAAGCAAATTAGGAGAATATACTGATAGTAAAGAAGGACGACTGATATTGAATAAGACATCTTTTGATTTTTCCTTGCCTACCGGCAAAAATATGCAATGGGGAATCATGCTCCCCCGAGCCAAGCAAAATAATATACCGGAAAATGCCGTAATATGCCCTGACCCCCACGAATTCCTTTTAGGCGGAACACCTCCGACCATCGATCCGGGTGATCCCGACGTACCGGATCCTGAAGATCCCGATCCGGACGATCCCAAAGACCCTGATCCAAAAGATCCAGATGATCCGAACAAGCCGGATGAGAATCCATTTGACGGTTCACACGTCCGTTCTGTACGTGTCGGTTTAGTACAAATACAGGATATGCAACAAAATTCCGGTACACTACGTATTCCGATTCATGCCCGTACATCATTGGATGATGAAGAATTCGCAGTAGATAATACTAAAACAGATATTATTGTCTACAAGACTTCGGATAAGGATTGGGATTTAAAACCCACTTCCCCTAAGGTTGTTGCTACTTTGGTGGAACTTGCCGATGACGTAAAACCTATGGATTGGAGAAAGCACTATTTCAAAATCGAGTTTACCGAGCAAGCTAAAGCATTCAAAGAAGGCTTTTGGTATATGGTAGGAATACCTTACATGGTGATTAATAAAAATACTAATGCAAAGAAAGAGTATGGCGACCGTGTTTTCATGCTCACCCTCAAAATCGTCCCCGAATACGTGACGTGGGTGGGAAGCGCAGAAGGTATGCACAACTGGAACAATGACGGACCGAGCCATTGGAGACGGTCTAATGATGGTGAGCTTTATACAACAAATATTGCAAGTGCAAACGGTACACATGATGATGCCTACACCCCGATGCGTTTCACGAAAGTGACGGTTGCCAATAATGGTGCTACCCCATATTTTGCATATCCATATTTATATGAATTGAAGAAAAACACCGGCAATCAGACAAAAGATCCTAAGAACGTCTTATTGAATATGGCTCCGGCAAGTATGGATGCAACTATCGGTGCCGCCACCAAGAATATCGAGTATGATTTGCTTGCCGATCCGGATTATGAAAAGGAATTATTCAAATCTGAAGACGAGTTTACCAATCCGGATAAGTCGCAAGGCCATTCTTACTCTTGTGTCCGCTTCTACGGCAACACCTGCGATGATATCTACATCAAACCCGAATCGGAAATCCTGCATACGGAATACCTGACCTACAACACGGCTCATGTAGATTACGAAATGGAATCGAACCGCTGGTATATGCTCGCATCGCCCTTGAAAGGCGTGGTGTCGGGGGATATGTATTTGCCGACAGGAACAGGTTCTCCAAAGATTGGTAGTTATGCACGCCAGGAAACTCCGGCCTTCGATAAGATCAACTACGATAACACAAACTATACCCGTTGGAAACCAGCCGTCTATATGCGCGGATGGGATAAGACAACGGCTACGGTGGTTCGTCCCGATGGTTCTACAAGAGTTAATTATGGAATTGAAGGCCGTTGGTCGAACCTGTATAACGATGTAGATGTTCCCTTCACACCGGGTACGGGATTTTCGATTGGCACAAAGACGGCTGGTAGTACTACTAATAAAGTGTTGTTCCGTCTGCCCAAAGCTGATAACGAATATACATATTATGGTAGTACGAATGGTAACGGAGACAAGACAACGTTGACCGCCCATCGTACCGGCAACGGCCGTTTCTATATCAGCCCTGATGAAAAAGGTCAGAATGCCGTTACGTCTTGTTTGGTTCCCTTTACCGGTGGTATGTTCGGTAACCCGTTCATGTCACATCTGAATATGAAGAAGTTCTTAGATGACAAGTCACAAAATACTTACTATATCATGACCTCTACAGGTACGACTACTAATATTCTGGGTAATGAATATTCCATCTCGACAAGTGATGACGCAGATCCTAACTTTGTTGCCCCTCTCCAATCATTCATCGTGAAGGATCTACCTACTGCCACTTTCACCACCGCCATGATTGCGAAAGCCCCGACAACCGGAAAACCAGGTTTGCGTTCCGCCACCTCCTCCCCTGCCGATGAACCTCTGCCGCAATTGCGTATCACCGCTACCCGTGACGGTGTTCGTAATACTGCCGTCGTTGCCGGTCTTGTCACCGCATCAGACAGCTATGTGGAGGGCGAAGACGCCGCCTTGCTGATCAACGAGGAAGTAGCTGCACCGCAAGTTTATACTCTTGCCGGCAACCAGATGACGGCTATCAACGTGACGCCGGAACTGGCGGAGATCCCGCTCGGTATCTACGGCAAAGACGCGACCCCGGTAGAGCTTAGCTTCAAGGTGTCGGGCGCCATGAAAAATGTGAAGTTGGTGGACAAGCAGACCGGTAAACGCTATGACGTGACTGACGGCTTGACGCTGACCGTTCCGGGCAATACCTCCGGACGTTACGTATTGAACGGTTCGATCGCCACCTCCAACGAGATCGTTGCCCGTAACCGCATCATCTTCTACAACAGCGCACCCGGACGGATCGATATCTCCTCCGTTGACCTGCTGAACGAAGTGACGGTTTATGACGTTTCCGGCCGCGCCTTGCGCACCTTGCGTAACCTGAACACGCCGACCACCTCCGTCGACCATCTCGCACCGGGCATCTACGTCGTCCGTGCCGAGAGCGGTTCGCAGGTCGTTAGCGAAAAGGTTGAGGTGAAGTAAGCTGCCGAAAAGGATTAAGAATTATATAAAGAGAACACGGAACATCCCGGAAAATAAACCGGAGAAGTTCCGTGTTCTTGTTTTTAATAGACCTGTTATGACAGTTCCATTGCTCTGTTTACAGCATACTTAACGTAAGTTCGATATAACCAAATAAATATCTGCCTGAATAATAGGAATATAACGACAAAAGTGTTAATTCTATAGTCTCAAAACAACATTTAAACGATTACCGCTATGTTCTCAGAGGCTAAAGATCTGTATACGAAGTTTTCTGCAAATCATCTGTCACTCTATCACTATGAAGATTGTATCCATTGATATTCAAGTGTTATAGGAAGTGATACATGGCGTTTTTCTCTATCACTACAGTGTCACTCCTCTATCACTCCTGAACATAGCATTTTTATCATGTAATTGAAAAACAGCACATTGCCTTCTCTTGCTTTTGAAAAAGCATCTAAAAAAAATCAAGCAAACAAATGCAAAAACGAATGTAATAGGTGTTAAATCGGCAAAATACGGTTCTTCATACCACAAAAGACTTCTCTTTTTTTGCAAGAAACAAGCACATAATCCCGCAGACACCCCCATGTCGCCACCCTTTACACCCGGGTGTACCGGCTCTCCACACCCGGGTGTAAAAAGGAGCAACAGGGGAACGTCCGGCAACTAAAGTGCCTTGCCGGATCACGAAAACTACTTGGTTTTACATATTTTATAGTCGTTTTTACATAAAATAATCGAGTCATTTGCAGGAGTGAGAATGAGGCGCTTGTTGTTCGTATTGTTTGCAATATGCTTATATACAGTTATATATAAACGAAATACATGTTTTCCATCAAATTACCTGTAATAGGGTAGTGACACTGTTGTGATACTTTAGTGATAGAGAAAACAGGTATGTATCACTATGGAATAAGCTGAATATCAATTGGCAAAGAGGTATCAGTGATACAGTGACAGAGAAATGGAAAAACTTATATTGTAAGATTCCTTTTTGGTATATTTCATACGATTTCCGAATTTTGGTGCGGTTGCCACGAAGTTGTTGAATGAGCAGTGTCCGGAGTGTTCAATCATTTATTTCGTTATATCGAACTCACGTTACTTACTTTTTTTCGAGATCTTCGATTCTTTTCACCAAAACATCGATCAGGCGGGAGTTTGATTTAACCAACTCTCGCAGATCTTCACTGTTATCCACATTAACGATACTGCTGTCGCGGGTAATCCATACCCGACCGTAATCTCTTTGCGAGTTGTTATAAGTATCTCCGCTTATTTTTGTGAAAAGTTCCGTAGCAGACATATTGAGGACTTCTGCTATTTTATTCAAGCGGGTAAGTGTAAGGTCTGTTTCTCCATATTCAATTTTGCAATATGCACTTGTCGATAAATTGAGTTTTTCGCTCATTTGCTCTTGCGTAAGATTTCTTTCCATTCGCAATAAATGAAGACGTTGCCCTACCAATTTCTTTAAGTCAGCTGTCATATCGTAAAAAATTGAATAATATTTATTTAATGTCGGGCAAATGTAATAATTATTGTGGACATATCCGATTTTGGCATTTGTTATTTTTCTTATTTTATGGATGTACCTGAACGGTTGAACATGAATCCGGCGTTATTGCCGTCAAAAGGATTTATGGTCTTTTCATTTAGGAGTACGGGCTAAAGGGCGGACTCAATTGCCAAAACGTTTATTTGACGTACGGTTGTAGTCGGTTTGCCGTATTATTCTACGGATGGATTGGGTTTGAACATGTGTATTCTTTTTTGATGTCGAGAGGTAGAAAACCTTGTAGTCCGCATAGCCGTTTCGAGAGTCAGTAATAAAGCATCCTGTTTATTATTGTTGAATTTTTCCGGCCCTTGCCCCGTTCTTTTTTATTATTTCGGCAATATTTCGTATATTTACAGCCTATTATGGCTTATGAGCAATTGCCGCAGAGCCTGGGATGATGCAAAAGATTTGGATAGATATATGAGACCGGAAGATATTACTGAACAGGACGATAACGAAGAAATAAAGGATACGGAAGAACAATCGGTTGCTGATGGGGACAGGGATGAAACTGTCGGGACGGAAGCAAGTCAGGAGACACATTCGGAATATAAGATACCGGGCAAATCGGAAAGTCGGGTGTCTTATCATTTGTCGGGGATGTATCAGGATTGGTTCCTCGATTATGCCTCCTATGTGATTTTGGAGCGTGCCGTTCCGCATATCAATGACGGATTGAAACCCGTACAGCGTCGAATCCTGCATTCTATGAAGCGGTTGGACGACGGGCGTTACAATAAGGTGGCGAACATTGTCGGACATACCATGCAGTTCCACCCGCACGGCGACGCTTCCATCGGTGATGCACTGGTACAGCTCGGACAGAAAGACTTGTTGATCGATTGCCAGGGGAACTGGGGTAATATCCTCACCGGCGACGGTGCGGCGGCTCCGCGTTATATCGAGGCCCGCCTCTCCAAGTTCGCGCTGGAAACGGTTTTCAATCCGAAAACGACTCTCTGGCAACTTTCCTACGACGGACGAAACAAGGAGCCGGTGACGCTTCCTGTCAAGTTCCCTTTGCTGCTGGCGCAAGGTGTGGAAGGGATCGCGGTGGGGCTTTCTTCCAAAATACTGCCGCATAACTTCAACGAACTTTTGGATGCGTCCGTCGCTTATCTGCGGGGGGAAGAGTTTACCCTGTATCCCGATTTCCAGACCGGCGGATATATTGATGTCTCGAAATATAATGACGGTGAACGCGGCGGTTCCGTGAAGGTGCGTGCCAAGATCACGAAACTGGACAACAAGACGCTTGTCATCAGCGAGATCCCATATGGAAAGACGACCTCCACCTTGATCGAATCGATCCTGAAAGCAAACGATAAGGGAAAGATCAAGATCAAGAAAGTGGATGATAATACGGCCCGCAACGTGGAGATACTCGTGCACTTGGCTCCGGGCGTCTCTTCCGACAAGACGATCGATGCGCTGTATGCTTTTACGGATTGCGAGATCAGCATTTCGCCGAACTGTTGCGTCATCATGGACAACAAGCCGCATTTCCTGACGGTGAGCGATGTGCTGAAACATTCGACCGACGACACGCTGCACCTGCTCCGTACCGAACTGCAAATACAAAAAGGGGAACTGGAAGAATCGCTCTTCTTCGCCTCCCTGGAAAAGATATTCATTGAAGAACGTATCTACAAGGACAAGGAATTTGAAGAGGCGAAGGATATGGACGAGGCGGTTGCCCACATTGACAAGCGCCTTGACCCGTTCAAACCGCACTTCATCCGCGAAGTGACCCGCGAGGATATCCTGAAACTGATGGAGATCAAGATGGGGCGCATCCTTAAGTTTAATACGGACAAGTGTAATGCGACCATTGCCCAGTATCGGGAAGACATTGCCAAGATCGACGACCATCTGGCGCATATCGTCGATTATACGGTCGACTGGTTCATGATGCTGAAAGAAAAATACGGCAAGAACTATCCGCGCATGACCGAAGTGCGCAGCTTCGACACGATCGAGGCGACCAAAGTGGTCGAGGCGAACGAGAAACTGTATATCAACCGTATCGATGGATTTATCGGGACTGGCTTGAAGAAAGACGAATATGTCTGCAATTGTTCCGACATCGACGACGTGATCATCTTTTATCGTAGCGGTAGCTACAAAATCGTGAAAGTCAGTGAAAAGATGTTCGTCGGAAGGGATATCCTTTACCTCAATGTCTTCAAGCGGAACGACAGCCGTACGATCTATAATGTGATCTACCGGGACGGGAAGGCTGGCTATAATTATATCAAGCGTTTTGCCGTGACAGGTGTGACGCGTGACAAGGAATATGACATTACCAAAGGAACGGAAGGTTCGCGCATCCTTTATTTCAGCGCCAATGCCAATGGCGAAGCCGAGACGGTGAAGGTGATCCTGAAACCGAAACCCCGCCAGAAGTTGCTTGTCTTTGAAAAGGATTTCAGCGAGATTGCGATTAAGGGGCGCGGTTCTATGGGGAACATCCTGACAAAGGCGGAAATACATAAGATCAGCCTGAAGCAGAAAGGAAGTTCGACATTGGGAGGCCGTATGGTCTGGTTCGACCGCGATGTATTGCGCCTGAATTACGATGGGCGCGGGGAAGAGTTGGGCGAGTTCCAGAGTGAGGATCTGATCCTGGTGATCCTTCAGAATGGCGATTTCTATACGACCAACTTCGATCTGAGCAATCATTACGAGCCTAATATATTGAATATCGAGAAGTTTGATGCGAATAAGGTCTGGACGGCCGCCCTTTATGATGCCGATCAAAAGTATTACTACCTGAAGCGTTTCCAGCTGGAGGTCGGAAGCCGTAAGCAGAACTTCCTCGGCGAGAATCCGAAGAGCCGCCTGATGTTGTTGACTGATGAGGCCTATCCGCGGATCGAGGCGGTGTTTGGAGGGCATGACTCTTTCCGTGAACCGTTGGTGTTGGATGCGGAAGAATTTATCGCCGTGAAAGGATTCAAGGCGAAAGGAAAACGTATTTCGACTTTTGATATAGAAACGATCAACGAACTCGATCCCGTCCGTTTTGCCCCTACGTTACAACCGCAGGAGCAAAATGGTGGCGATGAAGAGAATACGGATTCCCTTGCCGGGGAATTGCCCTCCTCGCAAGGGAGCAACTCGGATATTATCGACGAGATTACCGGGCAAATGAAACTTTTCTGAATTGAAAGTTAGAAATTAAAAATTAAAAAAAATACATGTCGGCTTTCGGTTTCCAATTTTCAATTTTCAATTTCCTTTTTCTGGCTTTGCCTCTGATGGCTCAGTCCGTTGAGGACGAAGCGCCCCGCTCGGTCAACGAAAGCACGATGGTCGGGATTGGCGGTTATAACTTGCGGGATACCTATCTCTCGCCCAGTACGGACATCAATTATACGGGTTGGGTGGCGCGTGTCCTCAATGAACGGATGAAGGTCGTGCGGCTGGCAGACTATCACGTGTCCCGCCAGCAACTGATCAACGTGGAGTTCGGTTCGACACGTAACGGCGCGGAGACGGCAAACGAATATGCCGGATTCGTGGATTACAGCTTGGGTTATCATTACCGTTTTCCGCAAGTGCTGCCCGGATTGAAGGCCTTGGCCGGAGCATCCGCACGCCTTGCGGGTGGGTTTATCTATAATACGCGTAACAGCAATAATCCGGTTTCCGGCAAGGCGGACTTCGACGTGAACCTCTCGGCCATGGCAATCTATAATTTCAAGATCAAGGACTTCCCGCTCACATTCCGTTACCAGGCGGAGATACCGTTTGCCGGCGTGCTCTTCTCGGTGCATAAGGGCGAGCCCTATTATTTCTTGACACAAGGCAGCAAGGACGGGGTCGTACGGTTCAGTTCGTTCCATAACAAGTTTGCGATGAGGAACTATTTCACGCTCGATGTGCCGGTGTCCGGCTTTACAGTCCGTGTCGGCTATCTGAACAGCATGTATCGGACGGATGTGAACGGCATTAAGACGCATGTTCTCTCCAACTCGTTTATGATCGGGCTTGTGAAAGAGTTCGTCTCTTTCGGAGGCAAGCGTTTGAAGAGCGAGCGGCATCGGTACAAAAGTGCGGTGTATTTTTGAATGCCGGGGGATTATCTTCCGGCAAAAGATATAAAATTAAAATCATGAAAACAAGCATTATACATTGCCTTCTTCTCTTTTGCTTCCTGTTCTCCGGTTGCGAGAAAGCGACGAAATATAACTCGTCTCCCCGTGAGAACTTCGAGGCGCTTTGGCGTATCATGGACGAGAACTACTGTTTCTTTGCCTTCAAGGATGTGGATTGGGACGACGTGTACGACCGCTACAACCTGCTTGTGGGAGACACGATGAATCAGTACGAACTGTTCGATGTCCTCGGCAAGATGCTTGCCGAGGTAAAAGACGGGCATACCAACCTGATCTCTTCTTTCGACATGTCCCGTTATTGGGCTTGGTATGAAGATTATCCGGCCAACTTTTATAAAGAAATACAGGACAATTATCTCGGTACGGACTATAAGATTGCCGGGGGAATGAAGTACAAGCGTTTGGCGGACGATAAGATCGGATATGTCTATTACGGCAGTTTTTCGAGTGGCGTAGGTGAAAACAACCTCGATTATATGTTTGCGTATTTCAAGGAATGCAAAGGGTTGATATTTGATGTGCGCGACAATGGGGGCGGCTCCATGCTTTATTCCGACCGCATCGCCTCGCGTTTCCTTAAGGAAAGGATTCTGACGGGTTATACGCAGTATAAGAAAGGAAACGGGCATAACGATTTTACCCAGCCCAGTCCGGTCTATCTTTCCCCGTCTGACCGTACCTGTTGGCTTTATCCGGTCGTCGTGTTGACCAATCGGCATTCCTACAGCACCACGAACGATTTTGTCAATGTGATGCGTCTCCTTCCGCAAGTCACGGTCATGGGCGACCGTACGGGAGGCGGTAGCGGTTTGCCTTTCAGTTCGGAATTGCCGAACGGATGGAGTGTCCGTTTCTCGGCCTGCCCGGTCCTGGACGTGAACAAACAGCACACGGAGTTCGGAATCGATCCGGATATTGCGGTAGCCATTACGGGAGAAGATATTATGAAAGGGCGGGATACGATCATAGAGGCGGCGATAGGGTTGTTGTTGGCAAAAAGCGATTCGGCAGAAGCGAAAGCTGCGAAATAAATAAAAGCTAATCTCTACCGTGTTGCGTAATGGTGAGGTCTTCATTATATACGGCGCCGAATGGTTGGTCTTTTGTTGAACCTTAAAAAGAAGCGTCCGGATGAAAGGATGAGGAAAACGAGCCGGTTTCGCCCGCGTCCAAAAACAGCAACTCCCCGTCGTTGCCGGCTGGGGGTTGCTGATGTATGCTGCGGTCTCCTGCTTTTGTTAGCGTGGGAAGGGATCAGAAACGTCTTTTCTTGCGGGCGTCGCGTGCGGCGGCTGTCCGTTTCCACGGGCGGTCGTTGTCGCGTTCGTCTTTGCGGAAGGTGCGGTCCGAACGGTCGCCACCCCGGCGTCCGCCCTCTTTGCCTCCGTCTCGTTTGCCCTTGTAGCCGCCTTCGTTCCGGCCATAGCTTCGTTTGCCGCCACGTCCTTTGCCGTCACCTTCGCCCTTCTTGCCCTGTGCAGGTTCGACGGAGATGCGGCGTCCGTCCACTTCGAACCCGTTCATGCTGTCCATCACGCGCTGTGCTTCACCCTCTTCCACTTCGAAGAAAGAGAAGTTGTCGCGCAGGTCGATCTTGCCGATGCGCACCTTGCCCGGCACGCATTTGTTGACCAGTTCGATCAGTTGGTTCGGATAGAGCCCGTCGGCCTTGCCGAAGTTGAGGAAGAAGCGCGAATAGCCCTCTTCGGCCGCATACGCACGGCGTTCGCCCCGTTCACTGCGGGCAGCGCGTTCATCCACCTGCTGGATCTCGTCGGCATCCTTATAGTAGTCGATCATACGGTTGAACTCCAAGGAAACGACACGCTTGATGATGTCCTCCTTGTCCAACCATTCCAGCTTGCGGTATATCTGGGGCATCAGGGAGGCGATCTCTTCTTCGTTCACCTTCACCTTTTCGATCTGGTCTACGAGGTTGAAAAGCTGCTTTTCGCAGATCGCATGTCCGGTAGGCATTTCGCCTTTCTCGAACTTCTTGTTGATGATTCGTTCGATCTCGCGTATCTTGCCTTTTTCCTTCACGTGGCAGATGGAGATGGAGATACCCGTCTTTCCGGCACGGCCCGTACGTCCGCGGCGGTGCGTGTAGGATTCCACTTCGTCGGGCAGGCCGTAGTTGATCACGTGTGTCAGGTCGTCCACGTCCAGGCCGCGGGCAGCCACGTCGGTGGCGACCAGGATCTGTATGTTCTTGACGCGGAACTTCTGCATCACGTAGTCGCGCTGCGCCTGGCTCAGTTCGCCGTGCAGCGAGTCGGCGTTGTAGCCGTCCTGTATCAGTTTGTCGGCGATCTCCTGCGTCTCCTTGCGGGTGCGGCAGAAGACGATGCCGTAGATGTTCGGGTAGAAGTCGGCGATACGTTTCAGGGCCAGGTACTTGTCCTGCGCACGAACCATGTAGTAGATATCGCGGATATTCTTGTTGCCTTCGTTCTTGTTGCCGATCACGATCTCCTTCGGATTCTTCATGTACTTCTTCGTGATGGCGGCGATCTCTTTCGGCATGGTGGCCGAGAAGAGCAGCATGTTGCGGTTTTCCGGCACTTCGGCAAGGATGGCATTGATGCTGTCGGTGAAGCCCATGTTGAGCATCTCGTCCGCCTCGTCCATGATGACGTTCTTCACCAGGCTGAGGTCCACCGTCTTGCGGTTCATCAGGTCCAGCAGGCGTCCCGGCGTGGCCACGACCACGTGCACACCGCGTTTCAGCGTCTTGATCTGGCTCTCGATGCTGGAACCTCCGTAGACCGGGAGGACCTTCAGGTTGTCGATATACTTGGAGTAGTCGTTCAGGTCGTCGGCGATCTGCAGGCAGAGCTCGCGGGTAGGACAGAGTACGAGTGCTTGGGGCTGATATGTAGTCACATCGATTTTTTGCAGGATAGGAAGGCCGAAAGCGGCTGTCTTTCCCGTACCTGTCTGCGCTAATGCGATTACGTCGTTGTCGTCTCCCAGTAGGAAAGGAATCACTTCCTCCTGTACCGGCATGGGCGATTCGTAGCCCATTTCTTGAATTGCCTTCAGTATTGGTGCGGCAACTCCTAATTCTTCAAATGTTTTCAAAATGTGATATATGTATATATAATAAATTCAGAGTGGGGACAAAGATACGCAAATAATTCGGATACCGGTTAGTTTAGTATGATATCTTTTAATGTATCGCGCTCTTTTTCCGTGAGATGCAACCCGTTTGACAGATATTTGTCGGTCGAACCGTACTCTTTCTTTATCTTATGGAAGGCCAGGTCCAGCCATGTCTCGTTTGCACCGAGCAGCACGGTGATGGTTTCCTGGGCGTCCGTATTGAGATTGCGTGCCATATAGGCAAGGTGGCTCAGGTCTATATGGTTGTTCGAAGCCATATAGTCCTTCATGATCGTTTCTTCTGGTACGTCGAGAGCCGTCAGCAGCATGGCCGTTAGGAAACCTGCGCGGTCTTTGCCTAACGAGCAATTCACGAGGATCGGGTAGTTGTCCTTGTCGAGGAAGACTCTCAGGGCCTTGCCGAACTGTTCGCTGTTGTCCGTCACGTAGCTGATGTATGTATCCTGCATGTACACGAGCCCGTCGCCTTTGCGTATGCGCCCTTCTTCCAGGCGTCGGGCGATCCGGTCTTTGCCTTTTACCGGGATCGGGATGGAGATGATGTTCGCTCCTGTATATTTTTCCGGGGCGAGGGCTATTTCGTCTTCTCCCCGGAGGTCGATGACCGTTTTGATCTTCAGGTTGTCCAGCCGGATGGTGTCGTTGCGGCTAAGCGACTTGAGCTCGCCCGAACGGAATATCTTGCCCCAGCCGGTCATGCGGCCCCCGTGTTCGCTGAAATAGCCTCCTATGTCGCGCAGGTTCTGGACGCTGTCCATCTGTACCGAGCGGGCGCCGACGGTGTGGTAGTATTTGTCGTTGAACGACAGGAGGAAGTATTTGCGGGTGATGTTGTCGTTCGTGATGTAGGTCACCCGTCCGTCGTTGATGTCGGCGTAGCTGCACGGTCGCGACATGTCGAAGGAGTTGGGGGTGTCGGATACGTAAAGTTTCATCACTCCGTCGGTATGGGGGTCCGTTTCCCATTTGATAATATAGTTGCCGATATCGTCACGCAGGCAGATGGCGCGAATCTCAGGTGCTCTGCCGGAACTGCATCCTGACAATAAGGTCACACTGGTGAACAAGAAAAGAATCCGTTTCAATATCATATTTCTACTACTCATGTAAAGCAAAGATAGTGAAAAACATGTGTCTTTACACCCCTTTATCTTCCCGGTTAATGATATTTAAGACTGGGAGAGGTAGGAGGCTGCAAATTCTTTAGAAATGTAATTGTCGTAGCTGCGGCAGACCTCGGTGGCCAGATCGATCCCGCACCGGATGATGTTCGCCCACGTCTGTTGTGGCAGGGTGGCGAGGTCGCGGTGGCGGACATTATATTTTAACAGACCGTAGAGGAGGCCTGCATTGAAGTTGTCGCCGGCTCCGATCGTGCTGACCGGGCGGATGGCGGGCGAATCGAAATGACGGCGCAGGTCGCCGTGGTAGAGGTTCACGCCTCCGGCTCCGTGGGTGGTGATGAAACGGTCGCAGTAGAAACGGATATGGTCGGTGTAGACCTTTTCACTGTCGGCCTCCCCGAAGATATTGAGGAAGTCCTCGTCCGAGCCGCGTACGATATCGGCATATTCGAAGTTCTCGAGCAATGTCGGGGCGAGGCGTATCGCTTCGTGGGCGTGCGCCTTTCGGAAATTCGGATCGTAGTAGAGGATCGCCTTGCGCTGGCGTGCATGGTCGAGGAACTCCGACATCCGCTCCCTGAGCGCGGGGTTCAGCGAATAGTAGGAGCCGTAGATGAAGATGTCGTCTTCGTTGATCTCCGGCAGGGGCACGTCGAGGCGTTGCTTCGGATAATCCTTGTAGAAGGTGTAGTCGGCATTGCTGTCGTCGTCCAGGAACGCGAGCGAGATCGGGCTTTTGCCGTCCGGGAAACGGTCGACATAGCGGGTGGAAAGGTTGTTTTCCTTCATGAAGTCGCGGATGATGTCGCCGACGCGGTCGTTGCCCACTTCGCTGATGAAGGAGACGGGCACTCCGAGGCGTCCTAACGAGACGAGGCCGTTGAAGGTCGACCCGCCGGGAACTGCCGTATGGGGTTGGTTGTTCCTGAATAGGATGTCGAGAATGGTTTCTCCGATGCCGATTACCTTCCTCATGCTGTTTATTGGTTTCCGGTTTTACACTGTTCGCGGCTTTTCGAACCCAAGTAACCGCCGTGATGCCGTTTGGCATAGTCGGGATAGCCGAAGTTGATGCGTTTCATGGTTCCGACTACCAACAAGTCGCCTATCACCGTCATGACCGTGGTCGATGTGGTGGGGGTGAGGCCTAAGGGACAGACTTCTTTCGGCGCACCGGTCGGCAGGCAGATCGTCGCTTCGGCTGCCAGTGGGCTGTCGGGGTTGCCGGTGATAACGATAAACTGCATCTCCGGTACGAGGCCGCGCGTCAACTCCACCAGTTCGAGCAGTTCGCGTGTCTTGCCGGAGTTGGAGATGAGCAACATGACATCGTTCTTGCGGACAATACCGAGGTCGCCGTGCTGCGCTTCGCTGGGATGCAGGAAGTAGGCGGGCGTGCCGGTCGAGCAGAAGGTGGTCGCGATGTTCATGGCGATCTGCCCGGCTTTGCCCATACCGCTGGTGATCAGGTTTCCGCCGAGTTCGTGCACATGCTTCACAATGAGTGTCACAGCCTCTTCATAGCCGCCGGTTATCGGAATATTGCGTACTGCTTCAGCCTCTTGTTGCAGAATAGACGAGATTGCTTCGTTTATCATAGCTTTTAAAATGATTCTATATAGTGTTATGAACTTAACAAAGTACAAAAGTATCTATTTTAATGATACCTGCACATGGAATGACCTATATTTTTGTAGCTTTATTGGGGTTTGACGAACCCTATTGGATTACGGAGTTTGTTGTTCTGTTTGTTTTTCTGTGCCAGTTGCGCCAGGGCGAGGTAGATCTCGTCAAATTTTTCTTCATTTTCTTCTGTGATGTCTTCTAACGCCTCGATCCGGTCTTTTAGTTCTTTGAGCAGGGGCGAGGGAGTGGAGTTGAGCAGGTATTGGCGCATGGCGACGAAAGCACGCACGATCTGAATATTGACGGAGATGGCTTTTTCACTATTTAAAAGGCCCGCTAACATCGCTACCCCGTGTTCTGTGAATGCATAGGACGGTTTCCGCGTTCCACCCCAACTTGATATTCCATTTTGGAATATCAAGTTAAATTCTTCTTTTGTCAATTGGAACATGAAGTCTTCCGGGAATCGATTGATATTCCTTTTGACTGCTTTGTTGAGGTTAGAAGTGGTTACTTCGTACATTTCGGCCAAATCCTTGTCTAAGATAACTCGGAAGCCTCTGATCTCGTAAATCTTACTCTGTATCGTTCGTAATTCCATAGTAAAGGAGTTTTAATTTGAGGGCCAAGGTAGTTAAAAAAAGTCTGTAAACAAATATTTATTGTACTTTTGTGCCCTCTAATGAATGGATAATGGAAAAAGATTACTTCTCACATATTTTACCGAACGGTTTGCGTCTCGTACATCTCCCTGCTTCTTCCCCGGTGTCGTACTGCGGTTTTGCCGTGAATGCCGGGACACGGGATGAGGAGGCGGACGAGTTCGGCTTGGCTCACTTTGTCGAACACATGATCTTCAAAGGGACGGAAAAACGCAAGTCCTGGCATATCCTGAACCGGATGGAGAATGTGGGAGGGGAGCTGAACGCCTATACCACGAAGGAGGAGACTTTCGTCTATTCCATCTTTATGGAGGAACATTTCCGGCGGGCTTTCGAGCTGCTGGCCGACCTGGTGTTTCATTCGCAGTTCCCGGAGCAGGAGATCGAGAAGGAGGTGGATGTGATCCTGGACGAAATCAATTCGTATGAGGACAGCCCTTCGGAACTGATCTTCGATGAGTTCGAGAATTTGCTGTTCGACGGCCATGCGCTGGGACATAACATCTTGGGGGATGAACAGTCGCTGCTCGGTTTCGGCAGCGAGTCCGGCAAGTCGTTTATGAGGCGGTTCTATGCCCCTGAGAACATGGTGTTCTTCTCGATGGGCCGGATTCCGTTCAGGAAGATCGTGCAGATGGCGGAAAGCACCTTGTCGGATATCGCTTTCCCGATGGCGGCGCGTAACCGGACGGCACCCGGTGAGATTCTTCCCGCCAGCCGCCAGATACATAAAGATACCCATCAGGCGCATGTGCTGATCGGAGGACGGGCATACAGCATGCACGACGAGAAGCGCCTGCCGCTGTTCCTGCTGAACAACCTCTTGGGAGGTCCGGGCATGAACAACCGTTTGAATGTCTCTCTCCGTGAAAAGAACGGGCTTGTCTATAACGTCGAATCGAACGTGACCTCTTATACCGATACGGGACTGGCAAGCATCTATTTCGGGACCGATCCGAAGAACAAGGAGAAGGCGATCAGGCTCGTCCATAAGGAACTGGCGAAGCTGCGCGAGGTGAAACTGACCGCAACCCAGTTGGCGGCGGCCAAGAAGCAGGTGATCGGGCAGTTGGGCGTCTCCGGCGATAACCGGGAAGGCCTTTTCTTGGGGTTGGGCAAGAGCTTCCTCCATTATAACCGCTACGACACCCTGCCGGAAGTCTTCGCCAAGGTGGAAAGACTGACCGCCGGAGAGATACGGGAGGTCGCCAATGAGGTCTTTGCGCCTGAACGGTTGTTCAGCCTGATCTATCAATAAGAAGCGTTTACCAGCATTCCGCCTTGTCCTTCAGCTCCGGCAGCTTGTTTTTATCGAATACCGGGCTCTTGATCCCGCTACGTTTCTGTGCCCTGTAATCGTTCAGCAGCAGGAAGGCCTGCTTGCTCAGCAACGAGATGGCGACCAGGTTGCAGATCGTCATGAAAGCCATCATGATGTCTGCCAGGCTCCAGGCGAGTTCCAGGCTTGCCAACGCTCCGAACATCACCATGCCGCCGACCGCCAGGCGGTAGATGTAGAGCACGCTTTTCTTCGGCGTGATGAAACGGATGTTCGCCTCCCCGTAATAGTAGTTCCCGATGATGCTGCTGAAAGCGAACAGAAAGATCGCTACGGCAACGAATATCCCTCCGGCTTTTCCCACTTCGAGCGTCAGAGCATGCTGTGTCAGTTGCACCCCGTTTACCGAACCGTCCAGCGGCGCCCCGCTGAACAGGATGATAAAAGCCGTGCAGGTACAGATCAGCAGGGTGTCGGTGAAAACACCCAAGGTCTGGATCAATCCCTGTTTGACCGGATGCGTGACGGATGCCGTAGCCGCTACGTTCGGAGCCGATCCCATACCGGCCTCGTTGCTGAACAGACCGCGCTTGATCCCTTGCATCAGGGCGGCGCCGACTGTACCGCCTAACGCCTGTTCCCATCCGAAAGCGCTGCCTACGATCAGCTTGATGACGTCCGGCAGTTCCGTGATGTTGAACAACACGATCCCCAAAGCGAGCGCCACGTATCCCAGTGCCATCGCAGGGACGATCACGCTGCTCACTTTGGCTATTCGCTGGATTCCTCCGAAGATGATGGCAAGCGTCAGTACCGTCAGTATCGTACCGATCACTGCCGGATCGAACCCGAACGAGCCCTGCATGGCGGCGCAGATCGTGTTGCTCTGTACAGAGTTGAACGCGAAGCCGAAGGTGACGGAGATCAGGATGGCGAACAGTACGCCCATCCAGTTCAATCCCAACCCGTACCGCATATAGTAGGCCGGCCCTCCGATGAAGGAATCCTTCCCTTTCCGTTTGTAAAGCTGTGCGAGCGTAGACTCGACAAATGCGCTGGCCGAGCCTAAAAGGGCGATGATCCACATCCAGAACACCGCTCCCGGACCTCCTACGGCGATGGCTGTGGCCACCCCGGCCAGGTTGCCTGTCCCGACACGGCTGGCGAGCGATACGGCGAATGCCTGAAAGGATGAGATGTGTTTGTCTCCCTCGTGGGCTTTGTTGGCGGAGTCGCCGAGTACGCGTATCATCTCCCGGAACATACGGAACTGGACAAAACGGGTTTTGAAGGTGAACCGGAAGGCGCATCCCAACAGCATGATAATTAAAACATACGACCATAGGAGGTCGTTAATCTCGCTGATCCAGTTGTTCAGTATTTCCATTTTGGCAGTTTATCGTCTTGATAATTACGTGAATATTAAGCTACAAACCTAAAGAAAATATTTTGTATGGACAAGAATATCCGGATAACCGTACTGAAATATATCTTAATATGCCATATCTTTATCGCTCTCCCGGCTATTATTCTGTAATATTTAAATTCAGCACTCACGCAAATAAATATTTCTGTATCTTTGGGAGGTTTAAATAAGGTATGAAATTATGAAGGCAATAGAACCAAGTCTGATCAAAGACAATTTTATCGAGATCATAGGAAAAGAGTGGATGCTGGTAAGCGCCGGCGACAAGGACAAGTTCAACATGATGACGGCAAGCTGGGGAGGCGCAGGTTTCCTGTGGAACAAGCCGGTTGTGTTTGTCTTTATCCGTCCGGAACGTTATACCCGCGAGTTTGTCGATGCGAAGGGCGCTTTCACGCTTTCCTTCTTGGGAGAAGAGCATAAGGACGCCCACAAGATTTGCGGTTCGAAGTCGGGACGGGACATCGACAAGGTGGCTGCTACGGGTTTGACGCTCCGCTTTACCGATCTGGGTACCCCTTGTTTCGAGGAATCGCGCCTGACGCTTGAATGCAAAACCCTTTACGTGACTAAGATGGATAAGGATCATTTTGTCGATCCCGCCTTATACGAAAAGTGGTACAGCGCCATGGCGGGGAACCCGCACAACGTCTATGTGGCGGAAATACTGAATGCCTGGGAGAGATAAATCGGAAACTTTCTTTATTTTTGCCGGAAACACAACAAAACACTATGTCTGATACTATGTCAATACGTCTATGGGTTATGACGTTGTTATTCTTCGTCCTCCCCCGTTTGTATGGATCGGATCATCCTTTCCCTGCTTTGCGTTTCGGACATATATCGGTAGAAAACGGACTCCCGACGGACGAGGTGCGCCAGGTGTATCAGGACAAGGACGGGTATATCTGGATCGCCACCAATAGTGGGCTGTGCCTCTATGACGGCTATCAGATCAGGACTTTCAAATCGAACCTGCATACGCCCGGACTGTTGAGCAACAATACTATCAACTGCATCACGGATGACAACCGGCATAACTTGTGGATTGCGACCTACGACGGGGTGAACGTGCTGGATAAGACGAACGGGCAGATACGGAAAATCACCTGTCCGGGATTGCAGCGCAGCATAGTGGACCGCCTGCTGGTCACCTCTTCCGACCGTGTGTTTATCGGGACGGAGACGGGTGTATTCGAATATCTTCCCGGGCAGGATTCCTGCATCGCCTTCAAACCCGGTATCGTGAAGGGGTCTGTCAAGGCTTTGGTCGAAGACTCCAGGCGGAACCTGTGGATCGGAACCTGGTCTGACGGTATCTTCCGGTACGACGGGCAGAAGGATGAGGTGTATGCCTATCCGGCGTTGAACGAGTTGAATTCCGCTTTCGGTATATTCGAGGACAGCAAGCAGCGTATCTGGGTCGCTTCGTGGGGCTATGGCTTGTTCCTGCTTGAGAACCCTTATGAGCCGGAGCATTTGGGCTGGAAGCAGTTCCGGCATGACGACAACGATCCGAACAGCCTTTGCTATGATATCGTCTACGACATGGAGGAAGACCTGAATACGGGGACACTCTGGGTAGGGACCCGTGGCGGGTTGAGCGTGCTTTACGACGAAGAGAACGGCCTGTTCCGGAACTACTGTCCGGACAATTCGGATAAGTCCGTACATTATAATGATGTCAATTCCGTATTCCGGGACGACGAAGGGATGATGTGGCTCGGATTGTTGGGAGGAGGGGTGAATACGGTTATTACCCGCAAACCGGAGTTTAGGCTGGACCGGTTGGAGGCGATCGATAACCCGCTGCTTACGAACTCTTCTGTCCGCAGTCTGATGGTGGACAGGGAAGGGCTGCTTTGGATAGGTCTGGGGAGCTGGGGATTCTTCGTCCATGACCGTGCGGCCGGGAGTTATACCCACAATCTGGATTTGCCGGAGTTTAAGAAGCTGGGCCGTCTGCCTACGGTCAATACGATCGTCCAGTCTCCTACTTCGGAGCGGATTTGGCTGGGGACGTATGACTGGGGAGTTGTTTCCTACGACCGGTCGCTGCCTGCCGGCGAGCAGGCGCAGTTGCTTGACTACGGCTCCGCCCCCTGGTTGCCTAACCAGTGCATCTTTTCGATTTGTGAAGACCGGGAACGGAATACTTGGTTCGGTACCCGTAACGGCATATGTGTCCTTATGGCAAACGGCGAGGGTGTCCGGTTCGATTCCGTGAAACTGGATGGCACTTCTGTCAATGCTTATGCTTATCAGGCTATCGTGCAGGATTCGCAGGGGCAAATCTGGACCGGAACGAATAACGGCGGGGTGATCAGGATCACCGGCGATTTGTCGCGGCCGGGTGAAATGTCGTTTGAACGCTATTCTCTCGACGAAGGTAAGTTGATCAGCATTTCCGTCCTCTCTCTCTTTATCGACAGCCGCAAACGTCTTTGGGCGGGGACGGAAGGAGGGGGACTTAACCTCTATGATCCGGAGCAGGACCGGTTCATCCCGGTGCACAAACTTGCCAATTTGCCCGGCGACGCCATCTTCAGCATCCAGGAGGACCGGCAGGGGAACCTTTGGATGGGTACGAACGTAGGTCTGATGAAAGTCCGTATCCCGGACAATCTTTCGGATGTGGCCTACCGCCTGTACACCGTTTCCGACGGCTTGCAGGATAACATCTTTTACCGGAACACGGCTTTTACCGATACCAACGGCGAGATGTTCTTTGGAGGATACCGCGGCTACAACAGTTTTTTCCCCGACCGGATGACGGACGAAGAGACGTTCCCGCCGGTCCGGATTACGGATATCAAAATATATAATCGTTCCTGGTCTCTGCTCGATGCGGAGGAGAAGGAGGAGATATCCCGGCTGGCACCCGATTTTACGGACCGTATCCGGCTGGACTACCGTAAGAATAACTTCAGCATCGAGTTTGCCGCCTTGAGTTTCTCCAATCCCCGGCAGATTAAATATGCTTATAAACTGGAAGGTTTCGATTCAGGCTGGCAGTATGCCGATGCCTCGCATCCTTTGGCCTATTACAATAACCTGAAGCCGGGGACTTACGGCTTCCTGCTCAAATCGACCAATTCTAACGGGACTTGGAACCAGGCAGTTAGGCATCTGTCGGTCGTGATTTTGCCGCCGCCCTGGAAGTCGGGGTGGGCGTATGCCGGCTATGTCCTTTTGTTGTGCCTCTTGGCGTATGCCGCTTACCGGATCGTGCATTACCGGATCGAGATGCAGAACGCCTTGCATCTAAGCAGCCTCGAACAGGCGAAGGCGGAGGAGGTGAACCATTCCAAATTGCAGTTCTTTACGAATATCACGCATGAATTGTTGACTCCGCTCACCATCCTGTCGGCTGCGGTGGACGAGTTGAAGAGGATCAGTCCGCAGAACGAGGAGCATTATCAGGTCATGACGAACAATATCAATCGCCTCATCCGCCTGCTCCAACAGATACTGGAATTCAGGAAGGCGGAGACCGGCAACCTGAAGTTGAAGGTCTCGCAGGGCGACTTAGCTGCGTTTGTCCGCAACAGTGTGGATAGTTTCCGTCCGCTGATCAAGAAGAAGGAGATCTACTTCTCACTGGTCTGCTGGCCCGAACAGTTGCCTGCCTGGTTCGACACGGACAAGGTAGACAAGATCTTGTATAATCTCCTGTCCAATGCCGCCAAATACAACGAGCCCGGCGGTGTGGTCCGTGTGGAGCTGTCGGTCGTTGAACCGGGGAAAGCCGGGATCGTCATAAAAGATAATGGAAAAGGGCTCTCGCCGGAGGCCGTGAAGAACCTGTTTAAGCGGTTTTACGAAGGTGACTATCGCAAGTTCAAGACGATCGGAACGGGTATCGGGCTTTCGCTGACCAAAGACCTGGTACAGTTGCACAAAGGAAACATAACGGTGTCGAGCAAACAGGACGAAGGTACCGCCTTTACCGTGATCATCCCTATCCGTCGTGATTATTATCTCCCCGAAGAGGTCGATGAAAGCATACGGGTTCAGACAACTCCGGCGACTGCCGTTCCTGTCTTGAAGGAACCGGAAACCGAACCGGCGAAACCGGCCGATCACCTCCGGACTCTGCTGTTGATCGAGGATAATGAGGACCTGTTGCATCTGATGGTCCGCTTGTTGAGTCCGACCTACAAGGTCTTTACCGCTACCACCGGAAAAGAGGGGATGGCGATTATCGGCCGGGAAGATATCGACCTAATCGTCTCCGACATCATGATGCCCGAAATGGATGGGATCGAGTTCTGCAAACGGATGAAAGGCTGCCTTGAAACCAGCCATATCCCTATCGTCCTGCTGACGGCGAAGAACCGGGAGGAAGACCGGGCGGAGGCGTATGATGCCGGTGCGGACGGCTTCATTACGAAGCCGTTCAACCTGAGCGTGCTCCACGCCCGTATCAATAATTTGTTGAAGCAGAAGGAACGTGTGTCGGGCGACTTTAAGAAACAGTTGGTGTTCGAGACAAACGAACTCAACTATACCAGCCTCGACGAGAATTTCCTACAGCAGGCGATCGATTGTGTCAACCGCCACCTGTCGGACCCCGACTTCGACCAGCAAGTATTCCTCGATGAAATGGGTACGAGCAAATCCACCCTCTACCGCAAGCTGAAATCGCTTACCGGACTCAACTCTTCCGCCTTTATTCGGAACATCCGCCTGAAGGCAGCCTGCCGGATCATGGAAGAGAAGAAGCATATCCGCGTTTCCGAATTGGCTTATGCCGTCGGCTTTAACGACCCGAAGTATTTTAGTGTCTGTTTCAAGAAGGAATTCGGCATGCAGCCCAGCGAGTATCTGGAGAAGTTTGTGCCGGGCGATTCGGCGCAAAAGGATTTGCAGGAGGGAACGGATTGAGCTTTTATTTATTAGAGGAAGGTTTAATTATGTTTCAAAATGGGATATAATTGCCGATACCTGTTCAAATTTAACGTTTTACTGAGACTTACCTTTTAAAAATATTCTTTTCTTTGTGAAGACCTTCGAACCACAAATAGTGATCTGAAGTTTGATACCAGGAGATACCATAGTTAATCGTTGACGTATTTTAGAAGAAAAATAGGTATATGGATTTACCTGATAAAATGAATGTTTTTTATTATTATGTATAACCTTAAAATTAAATGGTATGCGGAAAATTGCTAAACCAGTTTGTCTGGTTCTTTTATCCACTGCTTTAAGTTCCGGAGTTGCCGTGCGGGCGGAAGTAATACCCCTGCCGGAGGTGAACGTTGCTCAACAGCAGAAGCAAGTGAAAGGTACAGTTGCCGATGCATTCGGACCGGTTGCCGGTGCGGCTGTCATGGTGAAGGGAACGACAAACGGAGTAAGTACCGACATGAATGGTAACTTTGTTTTAACTGACATCAAAAACGGAGACATTATTCAAGTTTCATTTATCGGCTATCTGACAGCCGAAGTCAAGTACACCGGACAAGCCGATCTTACTGTAGATCTGCGCGAAGACACCCAAAAGCTGGAAGAGGTCGTAGTTGTCGGGTATGGTACGCAGAAAAAAGTCAATGTGACGGGCTCTGTTGCCAATGTAGACAACAAGTTGTTTGAGAACCGTCCTATCACCAACGTATCGTCCGGTTTGCAGGGACTGCTTCCGGGTGTGAGTGTCACACAGAGCAGCGGACAGCCGGGTTCCGATACCGGTACGATCCGTGTGCGTGGTACGGGTACGCTGAACTCTGCCGATCCGATGGTGATCGTCGATGGCGTGGAGTCGACCATGAACGATATCGATGCAAACGATATCGAAACAATTTCAGTACTGAAAGATGCGGCTTCTTCGGCCATTTATGGCTCAAAAGCCGCAAACGGTGTTATTTTGATTACTACCAAGCGGGGTAAGTCAGGTAAAGCATCCATCAGCTATTCCGGTAACTTCGGTTTAACGGAAAGCAACCAGTATCCCTGAGTTCTTCACATCCGCCCAGGTTGCCGAGTATTGGAACGCAGCCCTTCAGTATGAAGGTGACAAACCTATTTATACCGCTGATGAGATCCAGAAATACCGCGACGGGTCCGATCCCGTAAACTATCCGAATACAGACTGGCACGATCTTGTTTATAAAACGGCTTTCCAACAAACCCATAACGTAAATGTGAACGGAGGAAACGAGACGGCACGCTATATGGCGTCCGTCGGTTATCAGGGGCAGGACGGTATTATCGATAACTTCAACAAGAATCAGTATAATATGCGTCTGAACCTCGATATGAATCCGATGAAGAATATGGAGGCTAATTTCAGTCTGGCTTATACGCAACAACGCATTAACTCGCCGGTCGGTGCGTATGACACCGGTGACGTAGCACAGATCCTGCGTCTTTTGAACCGTATTTCCCCGATGGTGGTAGGCCAGTATGACGACGGAACCTATGGCGCCGTATCCGACGGTAACCCGCTTGCCTGGATCCAAGAAGGTGGAACCCAGAACCTGAAGAACCACAACCTATTGGCAATCGGTTCTCTTAAATATACTTTTATTCCGGGACTCTCTTTGAAAGCGCAGGTAGCTTACAAGTTGTATATGGAAGACAAGGACAAATATTCCAAGCGTATCCAGTATAACCCCTCTTATGCACAGGGTACGACGGCCAAGGAAATCACCAATATCTCCTACGACCGTATAACGGCCGATATCACCCCGGAATATAAGAAATCCTTTGGCAATCACAACTTGAATCTATTGGCAGGTTTCCATTCCGAGCTCTATACATATAAAAAAACGTATGCTTATCGTAAGGGGTTCCCGAATAATTCTCTGCCCGATATCAATGCCGGTTCGGCTTCTACTGCCAAAGCGGAAGGGTATAACCAGCAGTTGGCGATGATCTCCTGGTTTGGCCGTATCAACTACGACTATGCCGGTAAATATCTTTTCGAAGCGAATATCCGGCACGACGGTTCGTCCCGTTTCTCTAAAGATAACCGCTGGGGTACTTTCCCGTCCGTATCTGCCGGATGGCGTATTTCGGAAGAAGGTTTCTTCGACGGACTCCGTGAGAAAGTCAATAACCTGAAAATCCGTGCTTCTTGGGGTAAGTTAGGTAATCAGGAGATTTTGGACGGCAATGGTAATTCAAGCTACTATCCGGCCATCTCTATCATGACGCTCGGTAAGGACTACGTGTTGGGTAACTCACTGGCATCAGGCGCCCATACCTATTATGCCGTCAACTCGAATCTGAAATGGGAAGAAACGACCAGTTGGGGAGCAGCTGTTGATGTAGCGTTGCTCGACAAGATTACGTTCACTGCCGAATATTATAACAAGACGACTTCCGGTATTTTGATGAAGATGAACACTGGCGCCATTTACGCTTTGGACAGCTATTGGGCAAACCTGGCAAAGATACGCAACAGCGGTGTCGAACTCTCTGTAAACTATAACGACCAGTTCGGTAAGGTTGGCTTCAATTTCGGTGGTAATGTCGCCTTCAACAAAAACCGCGTACTGGATATCGGAACCAATGAATATGAGTATGTGACCGGTATCGACAACTATACGGCTGTCAACTGGGTAGGCCATCCGATGAACAGTATCTATGCTTATCAAACTGCCGGCATCTTCAATGATCCCGAAGAGATGGCGAAGTGGCCGGAATATGCTTTCACGACGAAGGAGCGCCGCTTGGGTGACGTTAAATATGTCGATACCAACAAAGACGGCAAGATCACTCCTGACGACCGTACGATCCAGGGCTCAACCGACCCGAAAGTTGCATTCGGTTTCCACATCGGACTTAATTACCGCAATTTCGACCTGGTTGCATTCTTCCAGGGGGCAGCCGGCGTTTCCCGTATAATTTCGGAAGGACGCGGCGGACTGAGTGCTTCTACCTCCAAACCGAATGCCTTGTGGCTCGACAGTTGGACACCCGAAAATACGAATGCCGAATATCCGCGTCTGGCAACTCCTAACGCCGATATCAATACGGAACAATCCGATATCTGGGTTCCCAATGCCTCTTATCTTCGTATGAAAGACCTGCAGATTGGTTATACCTTCCCGAAAGCGCTTCTCAGCAAAGTCGGCATTTCCCGCCTGCGCCTCTATTACAGCGGACAGAACTTGTTCACCATCACCGGAATGTTGAAGGGATGGGATCCGGAAGCTCCTGCCGGCCGTGGTAATGCTTTCCCGCAGACGGTTGTCAACTCAGTGGGTGTTAATCTTACTTTCTAACCATTTAAAGAGATTCAAAAGATGAAAAGAATTTTGATTTATATAACGATTGCACTGTCGCTTCTCATGTCAAGTTGTTCCGATTTCCTTGACCGGTATCCGACAGACTCATTGTCTCCCGCTACTTTCTGGCAGACGGAAGACGATGCCTACCTGGCTATGGTAGGATGTTACAATTTGCTCGAACCGATTTACGGCGGTTATAACATGATGTATTGGGATACCGCTTCGGACAACCTCTTCAACTACTTCTCATGGGAAGGTTATAAACCGATTGCCAACGGAAACATGCAGCCCAGTGATGCCGGTACGGACTTCTTCAAGTTCCTCGATATCCGTTCCTGCAATGAATACCTGGCAAACGAGGGCAAGATTGAATGGGGCTCGGTGGAAAAACAAAACCAGTATAAGGCGGAGGTACGTGCAATCCGTGCCATGCTTTACTTCTGGAAGACGGAACAATATGGCGATTATCCTTTCTTCACCGATGTTCCTGAAACACCGGCGGATGCTTTATTGCCGCGCACCGATGTAAATACGATCCGGGAGTTCATTGTTTCCGAACTGAAAGACTGTCTACAGTATTTGCCTGACCGCAGTGGAACGGAAGAAGGCCGTATCAACAAGCAGGCTGCCGAAGCTGTCCTGATGCGCTACTACTTGTATCGTGGCGATTATGCCAATGCGCTCAGCTATGCCAAATCTATACAGAGCAGCGGGCAGTTCTCTTTGCCGGCCATGAGCTATGCGGAGGCGTTTCTGGTAGCCAACCAGTGCAATTCCGAAACGATCCTGAGCCACACTTATCTGGAAAATACGGCTAACAAACTGTATCTGCCCCCGTTTATGCCGAATATGATCGGCGGATGGTCATCTGTCGTTCCGACCGTCAACCTGGTTGAGGCTTACGAAATGAACGACGGACGTACGATCGAAGAAGCGAAGGCCGACGGCGACTATGACGAATCCAATCCGTTTGTCAACCGCGACCCGCGTTTGCGTGCGACCGTCCTCTATCCGGGACAGATCTACGACGACGGCTACAAGTCGACTCCTGACGGATGCTATAACTCCCTGCGTGCCCTTTTCTCCGACGGATCGAAGAACAACGACTATGGTAATAATGCCGATAATGCCAGCAAGACCGGTTTGCAGGTGAAGAAGTTCCTGCAGAACCTGACCCAGTTTGGCGATGTGAACAGTGCAACCATGCATTTCCCGATTTTCCGCTATGCTGAAGTCCTGCTGACAATAGCTGAATGTGACATCGAACTGAACCAGAATATGGACGAAGCCATCGAATGCATGAATCTCGTACGTGCCCGTGCCGGTATGCCGAATGTCAACACTGCGAAATATAACAGCCAGAGCACCTTGCGCGAGTTGGTTCGCCGTGAACGCCGTGTCGAGTTTGCCAGTGAGGGCCTTCGCCGTTCCGACCTGAAACGTTGGGGATTACTGACGAAGACTTTGAGCGGCTTCGAGATCCTTCGCTATGATGGCGATGTGACTAAGCATCTCAATGCAGAAGGCGATTACGATGTGAAGATCACAGGCAAGAATGTCGTTAGCGGTGAAACCTATAAGTTCCAGAAACATAACGAACTGTTGCCGATACCGCTTACACAGATGGAAATCAACAAGAACCTGAAACAGAACGAGGGTTATAATTGATACTATTCCTTCGGGCTAAGCCTCTGTGAAGGTGTCAAGTCCTGTTTACCGGACGCAGATCATGCAGGTGTACGTACAGCCTATACTGTGCATTCTGTCTTGTCTGCGTCCGATTTATGAAAGAAAACGTAGTAATCCCCGAAGAATATTTTTATATTCGGGACGATTTTAAGGAGGAACCCTGTTTCGGGCTCTGTTTCTTTACGATATAATTTTAATACTATGATTCAGAATACTGTCGCAACAAAGAAGAACCTGTTTGAATTCTTCCTGCCCCTGCTGCTTTTCCTCTTTTCACTGGCAGCCTGCGGACCGGACGATAAGGAGGCGAAAGCGGAAAGTCGGGACTATCCTGCTATTTTCCCCGATTATACCGGTGTGACAGTTCCATATAACATCGCACCCCTGAATTTCGGTGTGCCCGAAGCCAAGGAAATAAAGGTAGTCGTCAAAGTAGACGGAAACGAGCTGGCACGGTTGCAGGGGGGAGCGTGTGTGAAGTTTCCTGAAAAAGATTGGAAAGAATGGCTTCGTCATTATGCCGGGAAAACCCTCGATATGACAGTCTCCGTCTGGACCGATGAAGATCCCGGAGGCATCCGTTATACATCCTTTCCGGTGCATATCGCGACAGGCGGCATCGACCCCTGGATCGCCTATCGCCTGATAGAGCCGGGTTACGAACTGTGGAACCGGATGGGAATCTACCAGCGTGACCTGACCTCATTTGAAGAAAATGCGATTGTGACGAACCGTGAGAATCATGATGGCTGCATCAATTGCCACTCTTTCTGCAACTATTCGCCAGACAACTTTATGTTTCATGCCCGTGGCGTGAACGGTACGACCGTGCTGGTCCGTGACGGTCAGCCCGCCCGTCTTGACCTGGTGAAAATGGAGCCCAACAAATCCGGGACTTATCCGATGTGGCATCCTTCGGGCCGCTACATTATTTTTTCTTCCAACGACACGCACCAGGCGTTCTATCACTTCGGGCACATGCCGGTAGAAGTGTACGACTTGTCTTCAGACCTGATGATCTATGATGTGGTCCATAACCGGGTCTTGACCGATCCCCGTTTTACAAACCGGGAAAATATGGAAACCTTCCCCGCCTTTTCCCCCGATGGGAAAGAGGTCTATTTCTGCACGGCCCCGACCCGGAAAATGCCGATGGAGTATAAATCACTGAAATATGCCCTTTGCCGGGTAGGCTTCGACGAGCAGACCGGACAATTGCTCGGACAGGTCGATACGCTCTATAATCCTGCGACTGCGGGAGGAAGCGTCTCTTTTCCCCGTCTCTCTCCTGATGGGAAATTCCTGCTTTATACCGAAGCCGCTTGTGCCACTTTCCCCATCTGGCATGCCGAAGCCGATCTGAAAATGATCCGCCTTGCTGACAATAGGGAGATGGACACATCTTCCCTCAATAGCGATGATACGGAAAGCTACCACTCTTGGTCGTCCGACGGGCGTTGGGTACTCTTTAGCAGCCGGCGGCTGGATGGCCGCTACACCCGCCTTTTCATCGCAGCAGTGGATGAGAACGGCTGTTTCGGCAAGCCATTTCTCCTGCCCCAGGAAGACCCGGAGCACAACACTTTGCGGATGAAATCCTATAATATACCGGAGTTTATCCGGGGAGAAGTAAAACTGGACAAAGGGAAAGTCTCTTCCCTGTTTGATATCGAATAGAAAACATGAAAAAGAAGAACGACATAAAGACGAAGCGGATCGGGCTGGCATGGCATTACGGACTCTTGCCTCTTGTCTGGCTTTTATGGTATTTTTTGTATCCGGAAACGATTGGCAATGTGGAGGCAGAAAGCTTTTTCGTGTGGACGCCCGACTATGTGGACGCAAAACTCTCCGGGGGAGTGGCCGGGATATTGTCGCTTGCTTCCGGTTTCTTGTCCCAGTTTTTCCGTTGGCGCGAAGGAGGTGTGTTGATCCAGACACTCCTTTTCGGCTGTATGTTGGGCTTGTCTGACCTGTTGTCCAGCCGTTTGCGTTGCCGGGAGTGCGCTTGGTTCTCGTGGGTGGTTGCCGGGCTGTTCCTTTGCCTGCAATTACATTGGGGGCGGCTTGAACCGGCTTTAGGTGTTTTGGCGGGGTACGGGCTTCTCGTGTCGTGTGTCGTCCTTCTGCCGGAACGTTTTCGCCTTGCCATCCCTTTGCGCTTGTTGCGGATCTCGAACCCGAAAATACATTATGGGCTGTCTGCTGCCATCATACTGTCTGTCTTAGTCCTGTTCGCCCTATCCCCGTCGGCGCACGACCGGGAAAAAAGGATTGCTGTCAAGCAGGCGGCAACGGCGACCGCCTGGAATGCCGTTCTCCGCTATATTACGCCTGCCGAGGCCTTGCACGATCCGATGTTGCAGCGGTACACCCTTCTGGCATTTGCCGGGATGGATAAACTGGCGGAGAATCTGCCGAGATTCCGCCTGTCTTCGCCTGACAGTTTCTATTTCTATTTGCCGTCCACACCTGAGGAACGCTATTTCAATGCTTTATTTTATCGTTCTCTGGGCTTGTATAACGAGTATGTGCATCAACTCTCCGAGGTAGCTATCCAATATTCGGACGGGATGACTTTCGGTTGCCTCCGGCAGATAACAGACGGTTATCTGAAGATGGGGAATGTCCGTCTGGCAAAGAAGTACCTGACCCTGCTGAACCGCTCCACCTGTCATGCGGGATGGGTACGGTCGCGGTTGGCTCTCTTGGATGCGTTGAAAGAAAAGCCGGTGGAGACGCCGGAGAAAAGCTATTTCGATATTTTCATCGGTTCCTATCCTTTCCTGCACGAGATGGAACTTTTGTTGAAGGAAAACCCTCATAACGCCCGTGTGAAAATGTATTTTGAAGCCGCTTCCGGCCTCTAAACCTATGGATCTGCGGCTTAGACGATGCCCAGTTCGCGGAGCATCTGTTCCGTGTGCGTCAGGAAATATTTCGTCAGTTGGTAATGTTCCGTTTCTTCGAAAGAAGCCAGGCGGGCACCGTCTTCGTCTATGTTGTAGATGTCGGCTCCCGGATAAGCCATCAGTATCGGAGAATGGGTGGAGATGATGAGCTGGCATCCCTGGTCCACCAACTCTTTTATCCGTACGAGCAGCGACAGTTGGCGCTGGGGGGAAAGGGCGGCTTCCGGCTCGTCGAGGATATAGAGCATGTTCCGTTCTCCGTAGTTGAGGAACGTGCTGAGGAAACTTTCACCGTGCGACTGTTCCAGCAGGCGTCGTCCTCCATAGCGTGCCATGGAGTAGTCGCGCCCGTATTTGAGGATGTCGCGCATCGATTGGGCATCGATCTCGCGGGCATGGTCGAAAAAGGATTCGGCACGGAAAAAGAAATGGTCGTCCGGCTTGCGCACTTCCACTAAGCGAATCTGGTCGGGCAAGACATTGGCGAGGACCTTGTGGCTCTCGTCTCCATCGTTCAACATGCCTTGTAAATCTTCGTTGCGCCGCTCATATTTATACATGACGGCCTCTAACAAGGTCGATTTGCCGATCCCGTTTTCTCCCACTAAGAACGTGACGGGCTTCGTGAATACCAGTTCTTCCATATACCGCACGGCTGCTGCCTTGTACGGATATTTCAGGTCTTCTACCGGCCCCGACACCTCGTCCGGATTGATTAGTTTGATTTGCTTCAGATAAACCATGATATAGTTGACAATTGAAAATTAGAGAAAGCCGGGCTTTCCCGATACTAAGATACGAAAGAAAAGTAACTTTCAACTTCAAATTCTGCAAAACTTGATCTCTGCATGTTCCGCCTGTCCTGTAATCCCCTATTTTCCGTACATCTACGATACGCGATATCTTCTGGGCGGATCACGCAGGGAGAGACATACGTTTTGAAGTTCACTTAAATGACAGGTACGGTGCGAGCCGTTTCTTGTCCGTATCTGTAAATTCTTCAATCAGTTGCAGGTTCTCCCATCCGGAGAGCCTGCTTTTTTGTTTTCGGAGCTGTTCGATCGCTTTTGCCTGCCGGTAGTCGAGGTAAGGATGCTTGCGGAGGGCGGCGGCAGGCAATGTGTTGACCTCTAACCGGCGTATGTGGAGCGTGTCGAGGGTGAACCAGGGGGCGAGGGCTTGGTAGCGTTCTTCGTCGATCCCGTACACTTCCGCCAACTGGCTGACATCGTAGAAGCCGCCCAAGAGCTCCCTGTATTTCACGATCCGCCGGGCGAAGGCGCTGCCGATGCCGGGAACTTTTTTCAGGATCGTGGTGTCGGCGGTGTTGAGCTCGACAAGGGTCCCTGCCGTGTACTTTTCCGTCCGGGTGTAAGGGGGATATCCTTTTCGTTTCTTCCCTGCAGGGTAGGAGCTGTTCCCCGCAAGGGTGGGATTTTTACCTTTAAGGGTATTTTTATTTCCGTTCGGATGGGATACGGATTCCTGCCGGATAGAATCGGTTTCCCTTTCGGATGTGTTTTTTCCGGTGATGATCCGTTTTTCGCCCGATGCCTGTCGGTTTTCCGTTCGATGGGCATCCGTCTGCGAAGCGATAGGCATCCGTTTCCCGTCTGTCCAAAGCAATAAAATCCAGGAAATGGTGATGAGGCAAAGGAGCAAAGTCAGTGCCCTCCGTTCGCCTTTGGAGAAATAGAGAAGGTCGCGCCAGTTCATAGTCGAATCTGTTTATGGTTTGATGTTCCGTAGTCGTTTTATATGAGAGATACTTTGCGCTTGATGTATAATGTCTAATACTTCGATTTGTTTAGCCGTTATACGGTAGACGATCAGATGGGCGGGAAGGACAATTCTTCTATATCGTTTATCTTTTGTCGGAAGATAAGGATATTCCGCATGTAGCAAGTAGTCTGTGGCTAATTGCCGTACTTTTTCAAATATAAGGTTCTCGTATTGGATTGCTATTTGTTCACCGAAGTTTTCTTTTCCATATGTAAAGATTTGGTCGACTGATGAATAAAAAAGCAAAGAGGCGATTACCGGTTTTGCCTTTGTTCCCTCCATTGTTGCATCATTCTTTTACCGTCTTCAAGTGTATAGAAAGGTCCTTGTTCGGCTTCGCGAATCATGTTCGCGAGCTGTTCGGTGGAAAGCGTTCCGCTTTCGGTAGCAGGATCGAATCCGTAGCGGGAAGTTCTATCTTCTCTTATCTGCTGCATTTCTTTCCAAGTAGGAAATGGATCTTCTGTCGTTTTCCGGAAAGATACCGCTCTTTTCTTTCGAATGGTTTTGATCTCCATAAGGCAATTGTTATTAAGTGAATACTCTTTCACAAAGGTAGAAGTTCCCTGCGGATAAGCAAGGGACTTCCCGGTTTATTTTAAAATAGTTTCTTCAACTGGTCGAGCAGGCCCAGTTCGTTTAGGAATACGATGCCGATGACGATCGGGGAGACGTATTTCATGAAGAAGACATAGATGGAGAAGAGGCGGAACTTGATCGTCCCTTCGTTGGTCAGCTCGGCTTTCAGGATCTTCTTGTCGACACGCGTCCCGACGAAGATGCAGGTCAGCATTCCCCCTAACGGCAACATGATCTTGGCCGTCAGGTAATCCAGCGCATCGAAAAAGATCAGTCCGCCTATCGTGAACTCTTTCAATAACCCGAACGAGAGTGAACTGAGTATGCCTAAGAATAAAACGCCGGCAGAGACGAACCAGGCCGCTTTCTTCCGTGTCATATGGAACTCTTCATGGATATAGGCGGTAACCACCTCATGCAGGGAAATGGTGGAAGTCAGCGCCGCCATCGCCAGCAGGATATAGAAGATAAGCGACCACAAGCTGCTGAACGGCAACTGCTCGAATACGTTGGGCAGGGTGATGAATACCAGTTGGGCGCCTGCCGACGGGGCGATCCCGAAGCTGAAGACGGCCGGGAAGATCATGATCCCCGCCAGGACCGCCACGAAGGTATTGATGATCGTCACCTGCCAGGCCGTCGCCAGCATATTGGTGTCTTTTCCGAAATAAGAAGAATAGGTAATCAGGCAACCCATGCCGAGGCTCAGCGAGAAGAACGCCTGCCCGACGGCACTCAGCACGACGGATGAAGTCAGCTTGCTGAAATCCGGTTTGAACAGGTACACCAGCCCCGCTTCCGCATTCGGCAACGTGACGGAACGTATGCACATCACGACCAGGATGAGGAACAGGAGCGGCATCATGATCTTGGAAGCCCGCTCGATCCCTTTCTCCACACCCGAAGCGATCACGAAATGCGTCAGCCCGATAAAGATCGCCGTCCAGAAGATCGGTCGCCAGACATTGGAAGAGAAGTTGTCGAAGTCGGCGGTAAAGTCCACGCCTGGCGTACTGTAAAGGCTGCCGTTCACCGTCTGCCAGACATATTCGAGTGTCCAGCCGGAGACGACCGCATAGAAGCCTAAGATCAGGAAGGCGGCCAGGATGCCGTTGTATCCGATCCAGCACCATTTGGTTCCGGGGGCCATCTTCTTGAACGAGCCGACCGTGTTGCTGCGGGAGTACCGGCCGATGAAGAATTCGGTTACCATCACCGGAATGCCTAAGAATATCATGAAAAGAATATAGATGAGCAGGAACGCGGCACCGCCGTTCGTTCCTAACATATAGGGAAAACGCCAGATGCTTCCCAATCCTACGGCGCATCCTACGGTAGCTAGGATAACTCCGAGTTTGCTACCGAATGTGACTCTGTTGTCCGCCATGTTTGAATGAATAATTAAGAATTAAAAATTAAGAAATAATAGCCCTCTTGTCACTTTCCCTTTTCAACTTTCCTCTTCCGACTGTTGGACCGTTCCGTCCTTGATGTGGATCACGCGGTCCGTATCGGTTGCCAGTTGCTCGTCGTGCGTGACGATCACGAATGTCTGGTGCATCTGGTCGCGCAGGTCGAAGAAGAGCTTGTGCAATTCTTCCTTATTCTTGGTGTCCAGACTGCCCGAAGGTTCGTCGGCAAGGATCACGGACGGGTTGTTGATGAGGGCGCGGGCAACGGCTACGCGCTGTTTCTCTCCGCCCGACAGCTCGTTGGGCTTGTGGGACATCCGGTCCGTCAGGTTCATGAAGTCGAGGATCTCCTTCGCCCTTTTCTCTGCCGCAGCCGGTTTTTCACGGGCGATCAGTGCCGGGATCATCACGTTCTCCAAAGCCGTGAACTCCGGCAAAAGCTGGTGGAACTGGAAGACGAAGCCGATGTTCCGGTTGCGGAAAGCGGCCAGTTTTTCTTCGGAAAGACGTACGGTTTCCGTCCCGTTTATATATAGTTTGCCGCTATCGGGAGCATCCAGCGTCCCGATGATCTGAAGCAGGGTCGTCTTGCCTGCCCCGCTCGGGCCGACAATCGCCACGACCTCGCCCTCGCCTATCGTCAGGTCGATTCCTTTCAATACTTGCAGGGAGCCGAAGCTCTTGGTTATTCCTTCTGTTTGTATCATGTCAGTCTTCTGCTTTCATTTGGTTAATGACATAGGAGGCTAAGTAGCATCCGAATATGGCAGGCATATAAGATACCGTGCCGGTCGTGGTGCGTTTGCATTGCTCGCCTTCCACTTCTATGATGGCATCCGGATTGGCGATCTCGGTGGAGAAGACAACCGGGATTCCTCTGTTTACACCCAATCCGCGCAGCCGCTTGCGTACGGCTTTCGCCAGGCCGCAGTTGCAGGTCTTCGATATATCCGCGATCCTGACCTGCGACGGGTCCCGTTTGGCTCCGGCGCCCATCGAGGAAACGACGGGGATATCTTTCTTATAAGCGTGATATAAAAGGAATACCTTCGGGCTGAGGGAGTCGATCGCGTCGATGACGAAATCATACCGGGTCGCCGAGAGCACCTCTTCCGTCCGCTCGTCGCGCAGGAACTCGTTCAGGACGTTTAGTTTCAGCCTCGGATTGATATCCGACAGGCGACGGGCTACGACTTCGGCTTTCGGCATTCCTAACGTCGAATGTAACGCCGGCAGTTGGCGGTTGATATTGCTCTCGTTCACCGTGTCTGCATCGACAATCGTCATGTGGCCGATTCCGGCCCGGCATATCTGTTCGGCGGCATAAGCGCCCACACCTCCTAATCCTACTATCAGCACATGGCTATGTGCAAGCTGTTCCATCCGGTCGGCCCCTAACAAAAGCTCCGTCCGTGTGTTCCAATTGTAACTCATTAAAATGATTTTGAATGCAAAAGTAATAAATCATTCAGAAACGCCCTGCTATTTAGTCATCTTTTAACGAAAACGGGCCGGTGCTTCCGGTTGTGGCGGATAAGGAATAATTTGTATCTTTGTCCGCAATAAATTCAAATACCTATGAAGATACAACTCTATTGGCTGCTTTCGGCAGCATTATTATTGTTATTACCTCAGAAGGCAGACGCCGCAAATAACAAGAAACCGTTCGTCATCCCTGAATTGCAGGAGTGGAGAGGAAGTCAGGGAATGTTCACCCCTACGGCGACATCCCGGATCGTCTATACCGGAAAAGATCCGGCCGTGGCCCGTGTCGCCAACCAGTTTGCCGAAGATTATGAACTGATGTTCGGCCGCCGCATGAAGGTCGTGCAAGGCCGTGCCGCTGCCGGCGATTTTGTTTTGTCCCTTTCGTCCGACAACCGTTTGGGAGAGGAAGGCTACACGATGAAGATCACCGACCGCGTCACCGTTGCCGCTCCCAAGAGCAAGGGACTGTATTGGGCTACCCGCACGTTGCTGCAACTGACCGAACAGCAGGCTGACCAGGCTTTGCCGAAAGGAACGGCCCGCGATTATCCCGATTATGCGATCCGTGGCTTTATGATGGATTGCGGACGTAAGTTTATCCCGATGAGCATGTTGCGCGACTATGTGAAGATGATGGCTTACTATAAGATGAACACCTTCCAGATCCATCTGAACGATAATGCCTTCAAGCAGTATTACAACCACGACTGGAACAAGACCTATTCGGCTTTCCGCCTCGAATGCGAAACTTTCCCCGGCCTGACCGCCCGTGACGGCTATTATACGAAAAAGGAGTTTATCGCCCTGCAACAACTCGCCGACAGCCTGGGTGTGGAGATTATCCCGGAGATAGACGTGCCGGCCCATTCGCTTGCACTTACACAATACAAGCCGGAGATCGGAAGTGCGGAATACGGCATGGACCATCTCGACCTGTTCAAGCCTGAAACATACGAGTTCGTAGACGCTCTTTTCCGCGAGTACCTGGAGGGGCGCAATCCGGTCTTTGCCGGCAAACGCGTCCATATCGGAACGGACGAATATTCCAACAAGAAGCAGGATGTGGTGGAGAAATTCCGTGCTTTCACCGATCATTATATCCGTTTCGTGGAAGGTTTCGGCAAGCAGGCTTGTGTCTGGGGAGCCTTGACGCATGCGAAGGGCGAGACGCCTGTCAAGTCGAAGAATGTGTTGATGAGTGCCTGGTATAACGGCTATGCCGATCCGAAAGAGATGATCAAGCAAGGGTATGACCTGATCAGCATTCCCGACGGATACCTGTATATCGTTCCCGCAGCCGGCTATTATTACGATTACCTGAATACGGAAATGCTTTATAAGGAATGGACGCCCGCCCATGTCGGGAAAGAGGTGTTCCCCGAAAAGCATAAGCAGATCAAAGGCGGTATGTTTGCCGTCTGGAACGACCATGCGGGCAACGGCATCAGTACGAAGGATATTCACTACCGCGTGTTTCCCGCCCTGCAGACGTTGGCCGTCAAAATGTGGACAGGGAAGGATTGTGCCGTCCCGTATGAAGAATTCAACAGTGCACGGATGGCAATCAGCGAAGCGCCGGGCGTGAACGTCGCCGGACGTATCGGGACGAAACCGCGTGCCGTCTACAACCTCGAAACGTTGAAGCCGGGAATGGAAACGGGATTGAAAGAGATCGGCTACCATTACACCGTCTCTTTCGATATCAAAGCGGAGACGGAGGAAAAGGGAACCGAGTTGTTCCGTTCGCCTGACGCCGTCTTTTACCTGTCTGATCCGGCTTCCGGAAAGTTGGGATTTATCCGCGATGGCTATCTGAATACCTTCAACTACCAGTTCTATCCCGAAGAGACCGCGTCGGTAACCATTACTGGGGACGAGAAATCTACGCGGCTTTACATCGACGGAAAGTTGAAAGAGGATCTGACTATCCGGAAACAGTATTTCAACGGAGGAAAAGATTCGATGAATTATGTCCGCACATTGGTGTTCCCGTTGGAAAAAGCGGGAGATTTCAAGAGCTCGATTCGTAATGTGGAAGTCTTGAACTATTGCAAGTCCTTCGAATAACCGCCGAATACGGGTTGGAATGCCCCTGTATCCTCCATGTTAGGGTACAGGGGCATTTTTACTTTAGGTGAAACCTATTTCTTTATTTTCTGATAAATCATTTGCAAAGCCGCCAGCCTTGTCGCTTTCCCGGCTTCGATGCCCGTCAGGTCCGTTCCGCCCAGTTTTTCCCAGGCGGCTAATGTCGCCGCATCCACCGGGTCTTGCAGGCGGGCATTCCATTCGGGGAGATAGCCTCGCAGTCCCAAATATTGCACCATGCGGAAGTGGGGACTCGTGTAATCCACATCCTTGAAATACATGAGCGTAGCCTTCTGGTCGACCAGCTTGTCCTGCAGGCGGGAGAGGTTGATGTTCTGCACCTTCACCTTTCCATCGATCGAAAGGGCCGAAGCGATACCGGCGGCCTGTCCCATCGCCATCCAGCAGGGCTCCATGCGCAGGGTGGAAAATCCGATGTGCGAACCCGACACCGGGACGGGCAACAGGAGGTTGTCCACCTCTTTCGGGACCATCACGCCATAAGGGACTGTGTAAACTGCCGACGGATAGCTCAGGAAACCGTCCAGATGCACCCTCCCTTCTTCTCTTTTCCGTACCGCATGCGAGTCCAGCGCATAATGGCTCGCCGTTATGCTGCTTTCGTGGATGGGCGGGCGACTGCCGATCGTTACCGGAATGGCATCGTTGGCGGTAAAGAAGTAGGCGCCTTCGAAACGACGGCCTTCGCGGACGTAGACCTGGCGTGGAAAATGCCCGTTATCCGTGTATTCGTCTTTCGAAAGTCCCCATTCTTTTGCCGCTTTACGGAAGTGGGCGGGCAGTTCGGGATCGTTCTGGGCGAACCAGAAAAGCCCTTCGGTATAGTCACGCAGACGTTGGGCGAACTTGTCGCGCCATTCCCACGAAGAGGTGGGCCAGGGCCAGTTCTCTTCCGGCAGGTCGGTCGATACGAACACGCCGTGCTGGTTATTGGCGTCCGTCTTCATGTTCGGGACATGGACGATGTTGGTGATCTTGGCGATCCCCCATTTGTCGCCCGGAAGTTTGGAGGGGTTGCCGGCCTTGATATGCTTCCGGTTCTCTTCCATCATTTCGGAAGTCACGCGTTGCATGGCGGCATCCGTGTTGCGTCCGGTCCAGACGTCCTCCACGATGGAGGCATAGTCTTCGCGGTTGTAACGGGCCGGTTTGGTGAAAGCCACGCGGTTCGCCGGATTGTTGGTCAGGCAGAGGCGGTAATTGTAGGACTGCACGGCATTGTCTTTCTTGAACGTGCTGCCGTCACCTTCCGGACCGCCCCAATACTTGTAGACGCGTCCGGCTCCGGGCTCGCCGAACTCGTCTTTCCCTTCGCGCCCTACGCGGAAAGGAACGCCGGCGGCGGCTCCGAGGTCACCTTCGTAGGTGGCATCCAGGAATACCGAACCGGTGTATTCCTCCATCTCCCCGGTTTCCCGGTTCAGGATGCGGATCTTCTCGATGCGGTTGTCGCGCATGACGATGTTTTCGTCTTCGGCATCGAACTGGCGCATGGTGAGGACGGTGATCTTGTCCTTCTGCCCGTCGAGCATCTTCTGGAAGATGCGTGCCCCGACGGAGGGTTCGAAATGGTAGCCGTCGCTGCATACCTTCACCTGCTCGGAGTCAGGGCCGTAGGTGTCGATATAGTATTGTTTCACTCCGTCCACAAACTCACGGAACAGGCCGGTCGTTGCGGCACGGGTGGCGATGTCGGTTGCTCCGAGTCCGTTGGCGGGAAGTCCGCCGACATAGCGGGTACGTTCGAGTATCACCGATTTCTTCCCCATCCGGGCGGCCGAGATGGCTGCCATGATGCCTCCGGGGTTGCCGCCGACGATCACCAGGTCGTAGGACGACTGGCCGAATGCGGCCGCACAGGCCAAAAGGAGAGAGAGTATAAGTGTTTTCTTTCTCATAAGGCATTATTTACTGTTTAATATTTCATTTGCATAACGTGCGTAATGGCCTTGCAGACCGTCGGCGTACCGACGGAGCACCTCTTCCCCGATGCCGTCCTGGTCGCCGCATAGGTAAAGGGCTCTTGCCAGATGCAATTCCTTTAATGCGAGGTTACGGGTGGACGTGTCGTTGAGGTCGGGAACGGCACTGCTGCGTGCTTCGGCATACGAAAGGATCGAATGGCCCCGTACGCCCGGTGTCGTCAGCAGGGTCGCCAGTACGGGAACGGCTTCGCGGCTGCCAATTGCCTCGGTGGCCATGGCGATGGCACGGAAGTGGGAGAGATAGTCTTCCGGCTCCAACTTCTTTGCCTTTTCGAGTACGGCGGGAAGTGTAGAAGTGTCGCGGGCATTCCCTAATGAGGTGATCAGAGCATCCAGGCGGCTGAGGCACATGCCGAACTGTCCCATGCCGGTATAGTGCCAGCCTTCGTCCCAATCCTTATATTGCCGGATGGCTTCTGCCAGTATCGGAGCATGCTTCCCTTCACCTAAGATACAAAGGATGCTGGCAAGGATCACTCTCTCTTCCGGCATGGTTGCTCCGGCGATTTGTTTGCCGGCGAGCCGGATGCAACGTTCGGGATCGGTCAGCAATATTTCGAGTCCTTTGTAGTTGTCTGTCACGCCGGCGAGCGCCTTTTTCATCTCGGAATTGCTGAATCCCTTGAACTCCTTATCCGTCAACACCCGTTCCGGAAGGTTGCCGATCTTGACTAAATGGCGTTGTACCTTCTTGATGTCTATCTTTCGGGGAGATTTGTTTTCCTTGACACACAAGGCGGAAAGGTAACCGACTGCATATCCCTGGTTTTGCAGGCAGGGCTGCATACGGATCACCGGCATGGCATCCCGGTGGGCACTTGCTCCCAGGCCGGTTGTCAGGATACCTTCCAATCCTTTCGGTAACAGACAGCGCAACGGGACATCCGCATCATAGATCTTGTGCCGCTTTTCCGGCGGGTTCAGGATGAAGAACGGGTCGATGATCATGCCGTGCGTGTCGAACGAACTTTTGTGGTAAGAGATCGTGTCGGGGTAACGGCGGTGGTTGATCACGTCGTAGACCGAGATGATGTAGTCGCCTATGATCCGGCGGCGTTCGCGTGTCTGGGGAATTTTGACCAGGTCGTATTGCCCTTCCAGTTTTGTCTTGGCTTGGACGAAAGCGCGTGAGACATCCAGGATATCCGTGTCATCAACGAACAGCCAGTCGTTATTGTTGTAATAGTCGCCCGGCGCCCATTTGCCGGTTCCCGCACCTTGTACGGCGAGTGTTTTTTTACCAGTATAATCGAACGCTGCACCGGCTGCAATGGCTATATCTGCGCTTCCGGTACTGTCGATCAGAACTTTGGACAGGATGACGCCTCGTCCGAAGGGGGTGGCGACTACGACTCCTTTTACCTGGTTCCCTTCAGTCAAAGCCCCGCATCCCATCACGCCGAACCAGAGTTTGCCTCCTGCCTGTAACAGTTCTTTGCGATGCCATTCCATTTTCCAGTCGGCGGGGAAACGTCCTTCCCCTTTGGGCTGTCTCGGATGGTCTTCGGGGGCCATTGCCAGGACACACTTGTCTATATGGGCCGTATATCCGCCCCGGAAGCCGTCCCAGTAGACCCCGATCATCCCTAACGTGCTCAATCCGCCAAGCCCGTGCAGGTATTCCAGCACTAATGTATCGGCTCCCTGTTTGGCTGCCGATATGCCGGCTGAAGCGCCTGCCGTGCCGCCTCCCATTACCACGACGTCATAACTTCCTAAAACCGGAAGTGCACCTGCGGGGGAATCTACGAAGCCTTTTTGCAGGGACGGACGGAGCGGGGAAAGCAGTTCGCCTGTTTCTCCGTAGTTCGAAGCGTTTACTTTCGGTTGGCGGACGGTGGCCTGGGCCGGTACGGGCATATCCTTTATCTGTCCGGCGACCATCTCGCCCATCATTTCTCCAATGAACAGGGCCGGTACGGGGCGCATCACTTGGCCTGCCAGCTCTCTCGGTATCTCTGCACAGGGACCGAGTACCCACAGGTTCGCGATATTCTTTGATTTGAACGCTTGCATCGGCAGTTTGCGGAGGGATGCCGGATTCCCGTTATATGCCTTCTCGCTGATAATCGTCTGTTTCGGAATATACCAGAGCAGATCCGAGCTATCGACCTGTTCTATGTCCCAGGTCCGGTTACGGATGATCTGTTCGGCCTCCGCCAGTGAAGCATACGAGTCGTCTTTGAGTGGTAAACGGAATGTGTAGCGGGTGACCGGATAGTTTTTTTCGCCAACCTTGACGGGCTGGGACAACGCTTCGGCCCGGATAATTTCAGGCGCTTCTTTCGGGGTATTTCCTACTACGGTATAGCAGAATTCCTGCATACCGGCGGTAAAAGGTTTACGTTCCGCTCCTGATAGCGCGGCAACGGAAGCATTGTGTGTCGCGTCGATAATCGCTTTGCAGCGGATAGCCTGTCTGCCCGAACGGTTTGCCATCACGACGCCCGCAGGTTTACCGGACGGGTCTGTCAGCACATTCGTCACGTAGCTGCTGTAAAGGAACCGGACGTTGTTGTCGATCAGCTCGTCTTCCAGCGTTTTCTTTATATGAAGCGGAGTCGGGAAATTTTTCCCCGGAAAGAGCTTGCGTGCAAGTGCCGTCTGCGGTTTTTCCCCTTCCTCCCGTTCGTAGAGATGCGAGCCGCATATGTCTTCACCTAAATAAGGCATATAGCCGATCAGATAAACCCGGCTGCCCGCTTTCGCTGCGGCCACAGCGGCGGCAATGGCACGTGCACTTCCTCCCGCGACCACAAGGTCTGCTTCTGCAATCACCGGAATCTTACGCGCCCCTTCATGGCAGAACCCTTCATCGGGAACGGCTGACTGCATCGCGGCCTTTGCTTCCGTCACGCTACCTAAAGAGGCTAATGCGCCTCCTGCCGCCGTTACTTTTAAAAAATCACGTCGTGTAATCATGGTATTCTCTTTTTATACTGGTCTTTATGGGAGCCATAAAGATAAGAATTTTATTTTTTAGGAACTAATATAATCGCATCGGCAAATAAGGCTCCTTTCGAACGGCTGCCGTCAATCCTGATAGAGGATGTCCAGCTACCTTTCTCAAACTCGTATGTGCCTAAACTTACCCATGAACCTTTATAAGATCTGGGCGATATTTCTACTTGCTTGGTGCCTCCTTTTCCGGTAATGTCAAAAGCCATAACTTCGGGCATCTCTTGGTCGGGAAGGGCTGTGCAGTAAAAGAAAACTTCATATGTGTCCGCTTTTTTGATAACAGGCATAAAGGTGAAAGAGCAGTCGTTCTTCTGGTTCGCCGACTTTAAGAAGCTGTTCTTGTAATGTGCTCCGAAACTTTTTTGCCAATGTCCGGATCTTCCTATTTTGTCTATATCGCTGTCATCGACTAATATTTCCGGAGTGGAACCATCCAGATAAGGATTCTCTTTCAGGATTCTCCTCAGCTTGATTACGTCTATTGTCTGGACGTCGGTATTATCGTCGATCGCTAATGCCGATGCTACGGCTGCCGACTGTCCCAGCACCATAAAGACCGGTTCCATCCGGATCGATCCGAAAGCGATATGGGTGGAAGAAATACATACGGGGACCAGTAGATTAGTACATTCTTCGCGTTTAGGCGTAATGCTCTTATACGAGATCGGATAGGGTGGGAAGCCATGATATTGGACATCCCCTTCATTTTTCACCATACCGTTTGTCACGATACGTTGGCAATTATGGGAGTCCATCCCGTAGGCAGCCATTCCGATCGCATCTCCCACAGTCTCTTCTCCCTGGCAATTCTTTTGCGTCATGATATATTCCCCGTTCAGACGGCGGGCTTCACGCACGTATAGCTGGGTCGGGAAGTTATCATTGTCTACAAATTCATCTTTCGCCCATCCGAATCTGGAAACCTGGTCGCGAAGTTCGGCGGGAACTCTTTCATCGTGTGTAAGGAAATAGAGTAGCCCTTTTGTGTAGTCTACATGTTCCTGCCAGATCCGTTCGCGGGTTGCGTAGTCGCCATCCGGATATTCATAGTTCATACCGATCATATCGGTCGATAGCGGCCCTCGGTTATTCACATCATATTTATTATCCGGCATCATGCCCCAGTTGAATAAGAGATAATTGTCTATGTGTAAATCCATTTTACGGATAGCACGTGCCAATAGTTCGTATTTGGCCGGATCATAGTTCGCCGGTTTCTCGAACGGGCGTTGATTCTCTTTCTTGTCGGTGAGGCATAGGCGGAAATTGTATGCTTGTACGAGTTTATCTCCGCTACCTCTTTCTTGCAGTGTGTTCGGTTGGATTCCCCAACATAAGCCACTGTTCGGATCTCCTTCTTTCAGATACGGGTCGACTCCGTCCGGAAATTGGTGCCAGATAGACATCTGGACTCCGTTGAGGGTCTCGTCCTGTTCTTCGTTTCCTTCACGTCCGACAAAGTAGGAGACGCCGGCTTTTGCCATCAAATCGCCTTCATACGAACAATCGATGAATTGTTTGGCCTTGACCTGTATCAAGGTCTTTTCATCCGGTTGCCGGGAGTCTTCCAACGTGATACTTTTTATTCTTTTATTCCGGACTTGAGCATCTGTTATGCGGCGATAATACAGGACATCTAAATCTGCATCTTTCACAAAGCGGTTCATGGTTGCAGTCGCGACACTCGGCGGGAAGGTCCATTGCTCGAATTTATTATAATGCTCTCCAATGCGACGATAGAAAAGGCGTGCCAATCCGGTAACTGCATATTTGTTCCCGATATCCGTCATCCCGAGACCGCCGGTTGTCATACCTCCTAAATATTTCCCCGGTTCAATCAGAAGGACGGATTTACCCATTTTTTTTGCAGAGTAGGCAGCTACAACGCCTGCGGATGTTCCCCCGTAAATGCAAATGTCAACTTCTTTGGCAGAAGCGGATATATTTTCCTTGTTTTTTAGATGGCAGGAAAATAATGCTATACAAAGAATAAGAGGAAATAGTTTGTACTTCATAATGGTGATATTTGTTAAACGAAGCCTCGATTATAGGTTCTCATTGTTGAAATGCCAAAATCGAGGCTTCGATTGTTACGAATCAATATCCGTTGTTTTGCGTCAGATTGCCGTTGACCAAGATATCATTGGCTGGAATAGGCCACAGATAGTTTTTAGTTGGGTCAAAAGACATTTTGTAAAACGTGGTGATATATCCGGCACTTTCCATAGGAGCAAGATTGGGCAGCCCGTTTTCATCGATTGCCGGTATGCCACCGATGGGATAATTGCCTTCGTCCCAGTTCTTTAACAAAGTTATGAAGTCTTGAGACAATTCGATGTTTGATTCATTGCCGGTCAAACCATTCCAATTGGCAGAATTAGACCAAGCGCGATTCAAGTAATACATGGACTTGTTGTGCGATTTTTCAGCAATGCGCCAACGCAGCAGGTCGCGATAACGTATCCCCTCGAACGCAAATTCCGAACGGCGGTCCATACGGATAATTTTACGCAGAGCTTCTTGTGATTGCATTTCTACGCGAGGGTAAGCGATACCCGTTTCGCGATAGGCACGTTCCCGGATCTGATTGATCGTTTTGTCCAAATCATCTTGTGTACATTGTCCCATTTCGTTCTTCGCTTCCACATAAGTCATCAATATCTCGGCATAACGCAGGTATGGATAGCAGTTGTCTGCTTTCAGATTATAATTGTTGAAATCTTTCCAGTCATCCTTTACGAATTTGCGGAGAATCAGTCCGTTATAAGCAGAATGTTGATTCGATGCTTTGGAGTCGGTGTTGACTACCATCTTACCGGTAGAGACTTCGTAGACTGTATTTGCATAAGGACTGGGATTGAATTCGTAACCTAATGTGATATAGTCCGGATATTTTTCAGGGAATGTCCCGTCTTTTTTGGACTGTTCATATTCTGCATAATCGGCAGAGTATTTAGTTTTGAAAGGTTGGATCGTCATCGCCAGGCGCGGGTCTCGGTTGGCAAACGGATCTTTCGGATTATAGAGCGGTGACTTGTCAATAGGCAAACCGTCCGTGCAGGTGTAGGAACAGAACAGTTCCAATGATGGACTTTGGTTACAGTGACCGCCGATTTTGCGTATGACAAAGTCACGTACATTTTCCATGAAACCGTATCCTTTCTTTAATGTCAAGTCGCCTTTGAAATAAAACATGAATTCGGGAGAACTGGATGCTTGGAACATTTCCCTATAATTGTCGTGCAATTTGTAGACTCCGAGCTCCATGCATTTTTGTGCAGCATCGACAGCGGTTTGCCAGTCTTCGTGGAAAAGGGCAAAACGGGCTTTGAAACCGAGGGCGGCTCCTTTGGTCGGTCGTTGCTGGCCTTTGTAGGAGTCGGGCAGGTATTCGGCTGCTTTGTCCAAACACTCGAAAGCATATGCAAGTACTTCGCTTTTGGGTGAGCGGGTCGCTGCGTATGCTTCATCTAAAGTCATACCTTTATTCAACACGCAATCTCCATAATAGGCAGTCAGTTCACAATAAGCAAACCCCAACATGAAGTAAGCCTCTCCTTTGTATTGGTTTACTTTGCTTTCGCTGATTCCGGTCGCAGAGCCATTGTCCAATGCTTGGATTACTTTTGTTGCACGGGCGATGGACTTGTATAAGGAGCTCCAACGTGTGGAGGAGGTTCCCCATTGAGAAGTGACTGTCCCGAGCGTAACTTCGTTGGAACCATTGCGGTTCAACAAATCATCATCCCAATAGATAGCATCGATCGGGAAGAAGTCCGGTCTCCACAAATCGTTAAGTGCCATTTCTATTTCGGTTTCATCGTGATACCAATTTTCGCTCGATCCTTCGGAAAGCGGATTTAGGTCGAGGTCGGCACAGGCTGTCATGCTTAGTGCGACTATTCCGGTCAATAGATATTTGTTTATTTTGTTCATAACAGGATTCTTTAATTAAAATGAAACATTCAAGCCAAAGATGTAAGAAGACATAATTAGGTCTTTTGTGCGATCCCCCCATTCCGGATCGAATCCTTCGGGATATTTCGAGAAAGCGGGCAGGTCATTTGCACTGAAATAGACCCTCAGCTTGTTGACAAAAAACTTCTTCGTGAGTTCAGATGGGAGCGTATAACCTAATGTGATGTTTTTGATACGCATATAAGCTCCGTTGAAAATGTAGAAGTCGCTTTTTGCATAAATATTGGCACTATTGGTCGTCAGCTTCGGATATTTTGCCTTGGCATTTTCCGCATCCGTCGCTGTCGGGCTCCAATGGCTTTCGATCAGATTTACCGGACAAGCATATGCTTGATAATTGAAGGGCGTACCGGGCCAATTCCAATAGGCTAATTGATGTCCGATCCCTTGAAATGATAAGTTAAAATCTATGCCTTTCCATTCAGCCCATAGAGATCCGCCATATTGCATTTCCGGTAGGGAATTGCCCAAGCGTACACGATCGGTGGAAGCGGTGATCTTGCCGTCTCCGTCTATATCTTGGTAACGTATGTTACCGGCTTTATCATTGTTAGTCAGAACCGGAATTTTATTGCCGTTTTCATCTGACATGGCAGCGTCATTCAAGATAATGCCCATACTTTTGTATCCGTACCATTCATTAAAATAAGATCCTTCTTCGGTGATCTTGTTGTCATCGATTTTCTGTCGGTTTGCCATGTATCCCATTTTGGAACGATAATCGGACAAGTTGAAACTTACACCGTAGCGGAAATCGTTGATTTGATCGCTCCAGGAAAGTTCAAGATCCCAACCTTTCGTGTTCATATCGGCTGCGTTGTTTTGCGGTGCGTTATAACCGAAATAGGAAGGGAATCCGACTTCCATTAACATATCTGTCGTCTTTTTGTAGTAATAATCGACTGATGCACGAAGTCTGTTGTTTAGCAAGGTGATGTCAGCTCCGAGACCATAGGTGGTTGTCGTCTCCCATGTCAGGTCGTTGAAAGCATAATCTGTCTGGTAGGCCGTTTGCACGACGTCTGCCACTCCTGTAGTCGCATTTGGTATGAAGCCTGTACCAAAACTGAGAATTGCCTGATAGGGAAATTCCTTACCTAAGCGTTCGTTACCCAATTGTCCGATCGAACCGCGTAGCTTTAAATAATCTACAACGTCCTTGTTGAACCAAGGTTCTTCGGAAATAACCCAACCTGCACTGACGGATGGGAATGTACCCCATCGGTGACCGTCGGCAAAGCGTGAAGAACCATCCGAGCGGATATTGGCTTGCAGTATATAGCGGTCTGCCCATGAATACATGATTGTAGATAATAACTGAAAAGTACTCCACTTAGTAATTGAAAAGTATACCACTAAGTGCGTCTGATTAGACGGTTCAAATATAGTTATTTTTCATTGGATTTCAACATTTTTTGTGTTTCTTTCACG
>NZ_CDRTCT010000030.1:0-74644 GCF_977054455.1 Parabacteroides sp.
AATTTATAATGTTAATTAGTGTAGATAAAACTCAGACTTTTATATGCGATAGCCCTAAAGTTCTATCCAACGGGTGGGATACTTTTCAATTATTTTAGTGGAGTACTTTTCAGTTATTATCTACACTCAACGAAAGAGCCTCCGCCACTTTTACCGCTCTTTCGGCTTCCGGAAGTTCTGCAGTTTCGGACAATTGGATGACACGGTTGCATCGGTCGACTCCGATATAACCATTTTCCCACAGACTTTTGATATTTCCGTTCTCCGAGTTCAATGACTGATTGCTGTAGACATCCAGATTCGTATAGGTTCCCGGATTCTCATATGTCGGATAGCCATTGGTCTGCATAAACTGGTCCGTTCCCCACATCCACAACTGGCGGCTTTGATGCAAAGTTCGCAACATCGAGTAACAAGCATTCAAAGCCCCGTCAAATCCTTTCTTGGTCGGAAAATAGGTTTCTCCAGTCCCTATGCTGGAAGGATCCTCCTCTAAAAAGTCGGAACAACTTGTATAAGACAGTCCCAACAAGGAGAGTAACAATATCGATATATATTTCAGTTTCATCGTGATAGTTTATTATGATTATTGATTAAAATGACATATTCACACCCAGGGTATAGGTCACACCGTTAAGTGGTGTATCTCCACATCCTTTATCCGCCCATTCCGGATCCCAACCATCGTATTTGGTAAAGACGAACGGATTGTTCACTTGCAAATAAGCACGCAGGTTGGATATTCCGACCGATTTTGCCGTCAACCGGCTAAAATCATACCCTAACGTGATATGCCCTACACGCCAGAAAGAACAATCTTTGTAATAAGCCTTGTCGGCATTATTATTCGGGCTACCAGCCGCCGGATACTGGTTGGACGGACGGTTCGGTGTCCAATAAGGCACATTAGCAACATTATAACGAGTTCCCTTGAAGTCGCTGACCAACTCACTATGGTATGCGCTCTTCATGAATACACCTTGGCGAGTATAGATAAAGAAGGAAAGGTCAAAGCCTTTATAGGTGAACATGTTTGTCATACCGCCTGTCCAAGCAGGGAACGGATTACCCAAGATCGCCTTATCTTTCTCCGGCGTAATCTTGCCGTCGCCATCCAAGTCTCTGATCTTCACATATCCGGGCTTCGCACCATAACGCAACGCCTCTTTTTCTTCACCCAACTGCCAGATACCGTCGAATATGTAATCGTATGAAACTTTTACCGGCTTGCCGATAAACAAAGCATTACCTATATCATCGACTTTATCTCCGTACAATTCCAAGATTTCGTTCTTATTGACCGAAAAGTTCAGGCTGGTGCTCCAACTGAAATCTTTCGTCTTTATGTTCAATGAGTTGATCGTGACCTCGATACCCTTATTTCTGACCGACCCCACATTCTGTTCCAAAATGGTGACACCTTGGTGAGACGGGATTTTTCTATCCAAAATCAAGTCTTTTGTTGTCTTGTGATACAATTCGACCGAACCGTTGATCCGTTCGTCGAGGAATCCCATATCGATACCTAAGTTATACTCATAACTTTTTTCCCATCCCAACGCCCTGTTGGACATCTTGGCAGCCGAACCTTTGGCAGGCACATCATCCCAAACGTATAAGGTAGAAGAGAGCGTTGAAAAAGAGGAATAGGGGTCTACCGCATTGTTGCCTGCCACGCCATAGCTCAAACGGAGTTTCAAGTTGGAGAACAGGTTCAGGTTCTTGATGAACTCTTCTTCGCTCGCTCTCCAAGCCACAGCTGCCGAGGGGAAGAACCCCCACTGGTTCCCTCTTGCCAACTTGGAAGAACCGTCCCAGCGACCGGTCAATGTCAACAGATACTTATCTTTGAAACCGTAGTTGATACGGGCCATATAGGACAGCATGGCCGTATTGGTATATTTACTTGTCAACGAAGTCACTTTCGTCGAAGCAGCGAAATTGTACCAATATTCATCTTCGTATGTCAAATCTTCCACACCTCCCTTATAAGTTTCATCGAAATTATTTTCGGCACTGAACAAACCGGTGAAAGTCAAACTATGGTCTTCGGCTATCCGCGTATTGTAGGTAACAGTATTTTCCCACAGATAACCAAGTCCCCACAATGATTCCGAAGAAGCATCCGAAGCATTTCCTTTATTCGACTGCGTCATTTCTCCGATATACTCACCAGTCCGGCGATAGGAAAAGCGAGGCATGAAGTTAGTCTTGATGGCAAGACCATCGATCGGCTTATACTCCACAAAAGCATTCCCCCTCACACGGAACTGTTTCCTTTCCCATGTCTGGTTTTCCAAATCAAAGATCGGGTTGGTCGACCCAGTCTCTCCATACGTCGGGAAAAAGCGGTAAGAACCATCCTCTTCGTATGGATTCCCCCACGGGCGAAGGCGGTAAGCCGTATTCAGCATTCCCTTGGAACCTTGGTCGTAGACGGCATAGGAGGCAAGCATGGAGCCGCCGATCGTCACTTTTTCCCACATCTTGCCGGTCATCTTTGCGTTCATCGTATAGCGTTCGTAACCTTCCGATTTCAGCAGACCGTCTTCTTTCATATATCCCATAGACAAGAAGTGCGTCTCGTTCTTGTTTCCGCCCGCCAAGGAAACATTGTGGTTGGTCTGGAAACCGTTGCGGGTGATGAAGTCCACCCAATCGGTATCGATACCCTCTTCTATATATTGCAATTCATCCGAATTGATTTTCGAATCTTCCGGTATGCCACGGAAATCCACGCCGTCCTGATAGAACTGGTAGTATTGTTTCGCGTTCATCATTTCCGGCGCACGAGTCTGTTTCTTGAAGCCCACGCTTCCGTTGTAGGTCAGTTTGTTCTTCTGTTCGCGTCCGTCGCGAGTCGTCACGATAACGACACCGCCGGATGCACGGGAACCGTAGATTGCCGTCGAGGAAGCATCCTTCAAGACATCCACACGTTCGATATCTTCGGCAGACATCTGGTTGAAGTACCCCCAATCGGCAGGCATCCCGTCAATGACGACCAACGGCTGCACCGTCTTGCCGATCGCGCTCTGCCCACGGAGGATAACGGTCGATTCACCACCGGCACGGCCGTTGTTCTGCTGAACGCTCAAACCTGCCACCTGTCCTTTCAACGCTAATGTCGGGTTGACAGCGTTCTGCTGCGTCAAGGTCTCATTGTTCAACGACATGACGGCGCCCGTCACGTCCTTTTTCTTCTGCACGCCATAGCCGACCACCACGACTTCGTCCAACGCCTGCGTGTCTTCGATCAGCTTCACGCTGATATTCGTCTGATTGCCGACTTTGACTTCTTGTGTCACAAAACCGATATAAGAAACTTGTAAAACAGATCCTTTAGCCACCGTCAACGTAAAGTTCCCGTCCATATCCGTGATGACGCCGTTGGTTGTTCCTTTTTCAACCACGTTCACCCCGGCGATCGGCCCCATGTTGTCGCTGACCGTACCGGTAATTCTCACTTGGCCTTGCTGTTGCGAAACGGCAACGGTCGGTTGCAGCATGTTCTCAGCCGAGCTTATCGTCTGATTATCAGCAAAACCTGCTTGTGCACCCAAAAGACACACCAACGAAGTCCCGAAAAGCCGGATCTGCTTGTCCGGCCATTTACTTAAAAAGATGTTCATTCCTGCAAAATTTTGATATTAGATATAGTGTGTGAAAATTCTATCAAAAACATAATGCAGGATCAGTCCGTACCTGATATAGGATCAGATTACGACTGATGTAGGATCAGGCCCTTACTGATCCTACATCATGTTTTTCATGAAAAACAAAGATTATTCTTCCTTTCCGTGATTACAGTTCACCGGGGCGTTCTTCATCCCCACCCCCTTCATCCGGAGCAGATGATTCAACCCCATCCGGAAGTTCCATCCAGAAAATATTATCGCTGACCAATGAACGCGAAGCGACACGCCCGGAAGCAGTCCGGGTAATTTCAGGAATAAAACGTACCCGAACATCCGAAATCAACGAAGCATCGACCTTTTTCGGATCGTCGACCCCGTTCTTGGAAGCGTTGGCAGTATAATAGTACGTACCCAAGCCTTCCAGTTTCACGGTACGTCCTTGCGCCATGTAATCGGCCATCACGCCTCCCAGTTCCTTCAATACCGCATACGTATCCGCACGGCTCACGGTTGAGATTTTTGCCAATCGATCTGCGATTTCGTCTGTCGTAATCGGCTTCCCTACTGTAACGGACTGCGGGTACCAAAGCCCGTTCACTTTCTTTTTTACTTTCTTAAAGAATGCCATAATAAATGTTTTTAATGGTATTAAATTTACGTTTCCGGCGTATCACCGGGACCTGATTATTCTGTTGATTTTCGTTTTACAAACTAACAGATTATTCACAATCGTTTCATTACACAAAACATCTATTTGTTTATACAATTTTACGATTCTACAACTTCATCATCTTTCTCATTGTTTATCTATTTTTTCTCATGTAATCATCATCGACAAAGCCGCCAAATACAACAAACAAAACAACAATAAAGACAGACCGGCCGTTACTCCAAAACCGTCCGAAACCATCCCCATCACAGGCGTAACCAAGGCACCTCCCGAAACTCCCATAATCATCAAGGCTGAAATTTCATTGCTCCTGTCCGGTTTATGCTGCAAAGCATACGAAAACAAGATAGAAAACACACTGGAACAGGCAAAACCTATGACCGCAATCGCAGCAAAAAGCCCCCAAGAAACATGGACGAACAGCAAGAAGAAAAATGCAAGAATTGCAACCCACATACTTACCTGAAAATAAGTCCGAGGCTTCACACGTGCCAACAACAAAGCCCCGGAAAAAGTACCCGCCGTACGGAAAACGAAATAGAGGCTGGAACCCAAACCGGCCATACTTAATGGCATATCTGTCCGTACAATCAAATAATTAGGAATGGCCGTGTTTAATCCAACATCCATCCCCACGATAAAAAGAATACCTAAAAAAAGCAACCGGATCCTTTTATCTTTAAGCATTGACAAGGTCGATGAAAACCCGGTCCGGGACTCCCCGCCGCGCTTGTCCTGCGGAATACTATAACATACCCAAAAAGTGGAAAGAACCGAAATCACGGCATACAACCCAAATGCCAGCTTCCAGTTTCCCCAAAAAGCAGCTGCTGCACCCGCAACAACAGGACCTGAAAAAGAAGAGATTGACTTGATAAACTGGCCGAGCGTCAATATGCCGGCGACCTTGCCGGCCGGTACGACGCCGGCAAGCATTGGGTTCAAGGACACCTGAAGAATCGTATTGCCGATGCCCAACAGGGCAAAGGCAAACAGCAGATTCAGGAATGAATAAGAGAGAACCGGCATCAACATCGCAACAGAGGTGATGCCCAATGCCGTGACAACCGTATATTTCTTTCCGATTTTTCCCATCAAGACACCGGTCGGTATGGAAAACAGGGCAAACCAAAGGAATACCATCATCGGAAGCAGGTTGGCCGATGTATCGGATAGGGCAAAATCTTCTTTTATATAATTGGTCGCAATGCCGACCAGGTCGACAAACCCCATGACGAAGAAGCCGAACAGGATGGGGAAGAGGATACGATTTTCATGTCGTGTATTCATGGCATATATAATTTATCTGTTATCTAATCGGTTGAGCGCATAGACATAAGCTCCCAACGAGACAGAACGGCTGGTTCCTTGGTGGGTCACTGCAATGCCGGTCCTTTTGAAAGGATCATACGAGACCTTGCGGCCGGAACCGGGGACAGAGATCTGCCGGGACCGGCAACCGGCAAAAGAGGCAAATTCGTTTTCATCCTCCAGATTAAACACTTTCATCTGCAAACGGCCGAAAGTGCTTCCGTCCATCATGCCTATCGAGCCGTTCAGGACATCGAGCATGGCCGGCAATATATATTTGGAAGCCCCGGACAATCCGCCTCCGACAACGACAATCCCATCTATCAAGGTCAAAGCGGCGGACAACGCCTCGGCCGCCATCTCCCCCAACTCGGCAAAAGCCTTTTGCGCAGCGTTCCGGTCTCCCGGAAGCCGACCTTCCGCAATCCGGTAAATATCTTTGGGGGTCAGTTCGTCCGACCGTCCGGAACGTTCTGCGTAGACCCGTTTGACCGCCCGTATGCTGACACTTTCTTCCACGATAAACCGGGGATATTTCAGATTCCGCAGACACCACAGGTCGCCGCCCGTCCCATTGTCGCCGGACAATAGGCAACCATCCGTCACGACACCGGCACCGAACCCGGTCCCCAACGTGACCCCGATCAGATTCCGATACCGCTTTGTGCAACCGGCCTTCTCCAACCGGCTGTTTATTTCAGGAAGTATGCCGGTCAACGCCTCTCCGTATGCAAACAAGTTACCGTCATTATTAATAAACACCGGTATCCCAAATTGTTCCTGCAAATAAGCCCCCAAGGCTACCCCTCCCCTGAAAGCCGGGAAATTAGGCAAATCGCCGATGATACCAGCCTCGTAATCGGCGGGACCGGGAAAGGCGAAACTGATGGCCACCGGGGGATCCGGCAGCAAATCGTATATATGCCTGAACCCTTCCGCCAAGTTATTTAGACAACGGTCTATATGAGCCGGTGCAGATGGCAAAGTGAACGACTCTACGATTTCTTCTCCTCCGGCAATGGCCGAAAAGACAAAATTGGTTCCACCGGCATCCAATGTCATGACAATGCGTTTTTCCTTTTTGTAATCCATCGCTCTATTATTGTTTGAATCGAACATAAGCCTTGATCGTCCCACATTTTTTTCCCTTGGATATGCCACTCGGCGATATCGTATATTGTCCTACGGAAGCCGGGACAATAAACGTCTCGGCATAATGGACCACAAATGGCTCAAACTTCCCGTCCGGACTTTCCACAACCAACTCATCTCCTTCTATGACATTCAAAACGTTCACCCCATTTCCCGTATGGTGGAGCACCGTACCGATAAACCAATGGCGGCGCGTTTCTATGAATTCATTTTCATGCAAGCCGGTACGTTCTTCCCACCAGCCGTCTCCTTCAGCAACTCGCTCTACTCGATTGACCAGATATCGACATGCATACTCGGTCTGCCGCTCCCATTGGATCACGTGCGAGCCATGTCCAATGTTGATCGGGCGAGGCAGGCCATCCAAGCCCAAACGTCCCCAGTCCCATAGTTTGAATGTAAAGAGACTGGGAGTCGCGCTAATTTCCAGAACCATCGCACCTGCACCAGAACAATGGATCGTCCCAGCGGGGATCAAAAAATGGTCATGCTTCTTCGCCGGCCATTGGTTCACATATTTACCGGCGTCAAACGGTTCGCCCGTTTCCTGGGCTTCCTGCAAAGCTGCGATCATCTCGCCCGGATCGACTCCGGTTTTCACACCTAAAAATACGGTTGCCTCTCTTTCGGCGTCCAAGAGATAATAGCTTTCATCTTGCGTATAGGGCATGCCGAAAGTATCCCGAATATATTGAGTTGTCGGATGTACTTGAAGACTCAAATTGCCACCTCCCATCGTATCGAGAAAATCAAAACGTATTGGGAAACTCTGTCCGAAACGAGCCTCCACCGGTCCTCCCAAAACGTCACGGGTCCGATAAAAAATGAGGTTATTGGACGGCATCTCGAAAAGCGTTCCGGAGACATTCAGATAAAGACTGTTTTCTTCGGGAACGCAGTCGAAACACCAACCGAAATTATCCCGGTCTTTATCAAGATCACAAACTTCTTTCATCCATTGGCCTCCCCAAGGCGCCGGATCAAAAAACGGGACAACACGGAAAGGTCTGTGAGCCGTTTTCTCCAAACCGGTTTTCCAGGTCGCCCCTCCTATCATTTTAGGAACTTCCTTGATATGCGTGTCCAACCAATAATCCACCCTGTCCAACAATTGCTTCTTCAGATTGTCGCATACGATCCAGTCTATGAAGTAACCTCGTTTATAATGGATGGAAGGAACTACGCAACGGTCTTCTACCCCTAAGCCATTCACCTCTTTCCGCCTAAAACGTTGTTGGATTTCCCAGCGTGCCATATCCGCATAGATCAGTATATCCGGACAGCCAAAAACCTCGACCGCTCCATGCCCACACAGGACGACAAGCCCTTCCGTATTCTCTATCTGCCTACGGCATACCATGACTTTGTCCATATCCAAAAAATCCGTATAAGAGAAATGGGAACTATATCCAAACAAGAAATCGTTAGTCATATAAGATGCTGTCATCTGTTCTATTTCTTCCGGAGATTTGAACAAACAGTCGGTATCAATCAGCAAAGCCGGAGACAGTTCTTCAAAATGAGATAAGAATTCCTGCTTGTACACTCCTTGATAACATTCTACAACAACGACCTCTCGAGGTTTATCTACAAAGCCAACAGTACCCACCTGATCTAATATTTGGCTCCATCCTATCCATATCTTCCCTTCAACAAGGGTCGACGGTTGTTTATCATAATTACTTTTTCTCATCGTTCTAAATTATTTTTTGCAAAGATATTTTACTTCCTATTTGTTTTTAAGTACATTTGTTTCGATTTTCTTATACAATCTTATGATCTTCTGTTATGATTAAAATGAAAGAAGGATTTAAAGGAGAACGCTTTGTCTATCTACCTGAAGAGTCATTAAAAGAATATAGTAAGGATCCTCTTATTGGCAACCTTTACGTGCGTAAAATAGGTTTCTTTCCAAAGGTTAAGTTCCATTACGTGCAAAAAGAGAATGGAGTGGATTATGCCATGCTTATTTATTGTACAGATGGAAAAGGTCTATATCATATTCACGGTAAAACATATCAAATTGAAAAAAATCAATATATTATTATTCCCCCTTATGTCCCTTATGGATTTGAAGCCGATGTAAACGACCCATGGACCATCTACTGGATTCATTTTCGAGGTAAATTAGTTGATTCCTTTCTTTTTCCCAATCCATCTCCTCAAATAATCCAATCGGATGAACGTTCGAGACAGCAAGTCCGTATAAGTTTGTTTGAAGAAACATATAATAGTTTTGCAATGGGATATATCAAAGAATATTTATCCTATTCCTCCATGTGCTTGTATACATTCTTATCCACATTCATTTTTCAGGAACAATTTCGACACATCGGAGCTCCAACTCACAATGAAATTTCTTTTTCTATGCGGGTTATCTATTACTTACAGGAACATGTGGAAGCCAATTTGACCTTAAAAGATTTAGCGGAATATTTCAAATACTCGGAATCCCATTTTTCCACCTTATTCCAAAAAGAGACAGGAACTTCTCCCATCAATTACTTTACGCGTCTCAAAATACAGAAAGCCTGCCAGTATATCGAACTTACGAATATGAAACTAAACGAGATTGCGATGCGGCTCGGATTCGAAGAGCAAGCCTATTTTTCCCGTGTCTTTACCAAAGTCATGGGAATATCTCCTTCCGCTTACCGAAAAAAAGAAACCGATAGCAGATAAATAAAAGAAAGCTGGAGAAGGAACATCCACCTCCGGCTTTCCACGTGATTTGAAATACCTATTGAATATTAAAAATCGAAAAATGCAGCACACATCCGCTATTCCCGATCAGGTCGATGGTTATCTCATTTCGATTGTCCAACTTGATCTTCTTGATATCGACGACATCCTTTTTCTTCTCGGAAGCCTGGTAATAAAGTGTGGCGGTATAATCCTTCTTGTTTTTCAGAAAATCAAGAGGTAAGGAGACCTGCTTCTTGTCTCCGGCATTCAACATGCTTACGTACCAATCGGAACCTGAACGGCGGGCGACCACAGCGTATTTCCCCATTTCTCCCTCCAGAAAACGGGTTTCGTCCCATACGGTCGGAATAGAATTATAAAAACGGGTTGCCGCATCTGTTTTAATCACTGATTCGACAGAACCTGCACCACCGGCCCGTCTCGGTGATTTTTCGGGACGGTCATACCAATAAACAAACTGCCAGGGACTGTAAATAGCGACCAATTTAGCCAATTGGGCAGCACGTCCCCCCATCTTTTCCGTGACTCTTTCCGCAAAATAACAGTTGGTATAATCACCCGCTCCGCAGATCATGCGATTATAGAATGTATAGACAGCCTGATCCAGCGACGGACTTTCTTCGTCACCGCGGATACCTTCCTGAGTCAGTAAATTCGGATACGTACGTGAATAGCCCGTCGGACGATACTCGTCGTGGATATCCACCATCAATTCATATTTGGCCGCTTTGCGCACTGCCTGATGCAACCACGCCGTAGCGTACTGGTCGCCCACATTCACAAAACCATATTTTACACCTTTGATCCCCCATTTCTTATATAAAGGCAGGATTTCATCCAATTGCTGATGCAACGCTTTTTTATTCACATAGACCAGTATGCCAACTCCTTTTGAATTGGCATATTCTATTACCTCAAGCAGATCGAGCGGACCTTTTGAACGGGCCGGATCGACCGTAACAGTGGTCGCGTCCGACTTTACATCCTCCTCCGCCCCATACCAACCGGCATCAAACAGCACATAAGCAATATTGTTTTCTGCTGCAAAATCAACACAAGCCATACTGCCTGCCGTTGTCAACGTAACTTCACGAATCACCTGTCCGGGCTTGATCCAGCTGGTATTCGCTATCTGATTAGGTTCATTCAGGTTAAGGACGAAGTAATTATTTTCGACCAATTTTCCCGGAAGGGCTGACAAGCGGAAAAGCCGCTTGCTCACCAACACGCATGGACGGAGTTTTCTTAATAACAAGACACGCGCCACCGCCCGGAGCCAACTTCAATGCCTGTTTATCATTGTTTGTCAGTTGCCGAGTCGTAACTTTCAAGCTTTCCCGGTTTGTCAGATAGTGGGCATCGTCGCCGTCTTCGATGACTTCAACAGTATATTTCCCTTTTTCCAGGAAAGAAAGAGGCAGATCTATCGTCCTTCCGGACTCATTCGTGGCCGCACCGACTAAGTAGGCATCCTCCGTTTCACGCATCATCACGATATACTCCCCGATTTCACCGGCCAGGGTACGGCTCTCTTTCCACGGCATCTTCTGGGCAGACAGGAAGTTCAACAAAGCCGGGTACTTCCGGTAGTATTCCGGAATATCCGGCAAAATAGTCACGCCAGAAAAAGCAATCAGCGTACGGGCAGCTTCCGACACCAGTGTGGAAGGAACCGGCTGGCTCTCGTCCACACGTGTCGTATGCCCTTGGCGAAGGTCGAACATCCCGTTGTTCATATCGACCGGACCGGCAACCATATTGACGAAAACGGTCGTCACAAATGTTTTAGGCTCGAACACATGATGTCCGTCCAATTGAGCATGGCAATATTCGCGTGTCACGGCGTTCGGCCAGGTACGCATCTGTCCGTATGGATGAACCGGACCGTCATGGAAATCGACCAACAAGTGATTTTGAGCGCAAAGCTCCGTGATCTTTTTCGTCCATTGGTTCTTTTCTTCCTGCGTTCCGCTCATAAAACCGTATTTAACCCCGGCTGCTCCCCAATCGCCATACTGATTCAAGGTCTTTTCTATCGGATATTTCCGGCCTCCGACATCATTCAGATAAAGCCAGATTCCGACACCTTTCTCTTTTCCATATTTCAACAGCCGTTGCACATCCTGCGCTTTTTCCCCTTCTACCGGATCGGAATCCGATTCGAATTCCGGCCCGTACCAATTGGCATCCAGCACCAGGTATTTAAAACCTTGCTCGGCGGCAAAATCGACCATCCGCACCCAAGAAGGATATGACATTCCATATGTAAATCCATCCCACACAGCCCCGTTGATACGCCAGTCCCAGACAGCCAATCCCGGTTTTACCCACGAAAAGTCATAGCGGGGATCGGGGTCCGGATTCAGCAACTCCAACAAATGGGAATCAGTCAACGCGCCAGGCGTCGCCCCATACATAACGACGCGCCAGGCTGAAGTATATCCCGGCGACAGACCGGCCGGCTTGGATGCGACCGAGAAGAGCGATTCTCCCCCTTTGGATTGTAAGACAAGAGGCGCTCCCGTTTCCAGGCAGGCTTCATGGATCGCCATATAATGTCTATCACCCGCCTTCACCGTCATCACCGGTAAACGGGTTCCATCTGTTTCCGTCAACTTTTCGGGTCCTATATTATGATTCTCGCCATTATAGAACCATGCCGTATAATCTCCGGCAAAGTGATAGGCCGTCAATTCGGACTGCACATTTACATGCGGTCCTTCGCCATCCGGTATTTTATAACAGAACGCAAAGCCGTCATTATATCCACGGACAACCAACTGCATCCGCTCCGGTTGCCCGGCCGGATTCACCAAACCGATCACCAATTCATTGAAATGATCTTCAACCACAGCCCGTTTTCCCCAGAGCGGTTTCCATTCATCCCGTACTTTCCGGTCGGATACTTTCTCTATTTTCCAACCGGAAGAAGGAACCGTCTCCTGTGATTCCAATTTGAAACCCAGCGGAGATTCTTTGATCAATATTTCTCTATCGGCTGCAAAAGTGTAGGTCAACAAACCGTCGTCATGTCGCTGAATAGCCATCACCAACTTTTTGTCGGGAGAGAAAACCTGATAAAGTTCGGATTGAGCCCAAACGCTGCCCCCCTCCAGCCAAACGAACAGCAGCAAAACTAATGTCACAAATCTTGTATTCATAATATGTTTTTGTAGGTATTAATAGTAGATCCTTTCCATTAAACGATTATACTTTCATGGTCCTTGAATTGTAAATCATAATCTATCGGACAAATATAAGAACAAAAAGAAGGTTTCCATCACAGAGACCTTCTTTTTCTTAAACAAATGTGTCTAACTTAAATATGTTATAGTGTTATTGGTGTGCCGTTATAGAAGTCCAGGATTTTGGTACGGAAGATGAAGTCATACTTGGCTTGTGCCTGCTCGGACAAGCTCTGGGCATACTTCGTTTTGGCTTCGCTGTATTCGAAGACCGTGCTCTTGCCGGCGGCATAACGGTCTTCGGCATAAGAGAAAGCTTCTTTGCTGGCTATGACCGATTTATCGGATGCGGTATATTTATCCTGGGCGGCGGTCGCATTGTAATAGGCTTGCTGGATTTCCTTATACAACACTTTCTTCGTATTCTCCATCATCAACTCGCGGTTGCGGATATTGATACGGGCGGAGCGGACATTGTTGCGCGTCTGGAAACGGTTGAACAAAGGGATGCTCAGGCTGAAGCCGATCGTCTTACGCCCGTTATTCTTCAACTGGTCGCTGAAAGGAAGGTTCGTATAGTCGCCATCGCCGGAATAATGGTAATAGCCGTTGCTGTAGCTGGCGCCGAAATTCAGTTTCGGATAATAGCCAGCCTGCGCCACTTTCAGCATCTTCTTCTGACTTTCCAACAAATACTCCTGCTCCTTGACCTGCGGCTTGAAAGCAACGGCATGATCATAGACATTGTCCGGTGGGAGAATGCTGCTCATATACTCTTCGACAGCATCCTCGATTTCAGGGACTACGATATCGAAGTTTTCACCGTCGCGCTCCAGTTCGAGGCTTTGCGTCAGGTCGAGCAATGCCAGTTTCACATTGTTGCGTGCTTCGGTCAGCGAGACTTCGTCCTTCGCCAGCTGCGCTTTCATATCGTATAACTGGGAAAGGGGAACTTTCCCGTTCTTTACCAAAGCTTCGGTTTTCACGACCTGTTCATTGCTCAGCGCGACCTGCAACTCGGCGATCTTCTGGACTTCCTTATTATACAAAACCTGCAAATAGTAGGAAGCGACATTGATCGACAAGTCTTCCTTCGCTTTATTCAACGTTTCGACAGCCGCTTTCAAGTCCAGCTTGCGGGCAGCGATATCGTTCGGAATACGCAAACCGTCGAATATCGGCATACTCAAAGAGACGGACGCCGAGGTATTGGCCGAGTTCTGATCCACAATCACCCCCGATTTGGAAGGAGAGCGTCCGAAATCGAAGTTCTGTCCGACATTGGCATTCAGGTCGGGCAACCAACTGAATTTGCTGGTGTTCAATTCCACTTTCCGGCTTTCCTGGTCCTGCTCCCTCTGCTTCAGATCGATGTTATGCTCGATTGCATAGCGGATACATTCTTCCAGGGACCATTGTCTGGCGGGTTCCTGCCCCCAAGCCAAAGAACCGGAAAGAAACAAAGTCGTAGCGATTATTAATTGGTGTCTCATCATTTTACTGTTTACAATTATTTCTTATTCGGATCGACAATCGCCCCGCGTACCTTTTCGTTTTCGGACAGGCCTTCCTTGATCTCGATCTTGATACCATCGGACAAGCCAACCTTAACGGCACGCTTTTCAAACTGCTGTTCCGGCTTTTCCGCTTTTACCACCTGCACGAAGGTCGAATCGCCGCTAAACTCGACGCAGCTTTCGGGTACGGACAAAACATCTTCGGCACGCTTCAACACGATCTCGGCATTGGCACTGTAGCCGGCACGGATAAAGGCATCGCCGGGCATGTGTACGGCCGCCTTCACCTCAAACAGGACGGCTCCGTTCTCTTCCACTCCCTTAGGAGCCACATACTCCAGTTCGGCATCGAACGTGCGGCTTTCCATAGCGCCGACCGTCAGTTTGATCGGCATCCCTTCGTGGATACGGCCGACTTCCGTCTCGTCCACTTTCCCCTTAAAGATCATATTGTTCATATCGGCAACGGTCGCGATCGTCGTACCGTCGTTGAACGTGTTCGACTGGATCACCGAGTTACCGACCTTGATAGGCACATCCAGGATCATGCCGGTGATCGTGGAACGGACCTGTGTCGTACTGGAAGCGGCAGACCGTTTGGAGATACCTTCGCGGATGATCTCAAGAGCATCCTGAGCATTCTCGGCCTCTTCCTGCGCCTTCTTATAGTTGGCAAGAGAAGTCTCATAGTCTTCTTTGGAGATAACCCCCTGCTTGTGCAATTCTTCATCCCGTTTGAACGTGGCGCTGATCTGTTCGAGGCTGATCTTCGCCACCCGGACACGCGATTCGGCGCTGTTCAACTGAACCATTTCAGGGATGACCTTGATACGGGCAATGATCTCCCCTTCTTTCACCATCTGTCCGGCTTCTTTCAACAATTCGGAGATAATCCCCGACATCTGCGGTTTGATAAGGACTTCGTCGCGGGGTTCGACCTTTCCGGTCGCCACGGTCTTCGTCTCAATCGTGTCACGTGCAGGAGTAACCAACTCATAGACGGTAATGACGGGTTGCGCTTTCTTCCATAAGAAATAGAAAGTGCCGACAACAGCAGCTCCCACTAATACCAAAAAGATGATCCGCAGGACTTTTTTTACGATACGATTCTTCATAACTATATCTAATTTTTAATTTTCAATTCTCTATTTTCAATTCTCCCTATTCTTCCCTGATCGCGTCGATCGCTTTGATCTGCATTGCACGCCAGGCGGGGATCAACCCGGCGAGGAGACCGCTGAACAGCAGGATTACGGTAGCGGAGACCGCTGTCCCGATATGGATTTCGGGATTGGAGAAGAACGTTTCGTCAGACGAAGCTCCGCCACTTGCCATCGCATTGTTCACCACATCGAGCAGGAACACCCCTGCGCTAAGCCCGATCAACCCGGCAAGGGAGGTCAGCAGCAGGCTCTCGCTCATGATCTGCGAAATAATATCGAAAGGCTTCGCGCCGATCGCACGACGCACACCGATCTCGCGTGTCCGCTCCCGCACCGTCACCATCATAATATTACTCACCCCGATGATGCCGGCCAGCAGAGTGCCGATACCGACCAGCCAGACCAGAATATTGATACCGGTGAACAGCATGTTGAATGTTTCGAACTGCTTGGCTATCGTAAAGCTGCTGATGGCATGTTCGTCCGTCGGGGAAATCTCGTTCTGCGAACGCAGGACCGTCTTTATGTCTTCCACCATCTTGTCGCAAGAGTAACCGTCGTCGGCCGTCGCGCAGAGGAACCAGAACTTATCTCCCTGGTTGGAAGCCTGCTGGAGCGTCTTGAACGGGATCATCACGCTCTCTTCCGTACGCCCGCCGATCTGGGCACGCGGCTTCGGCTTGATCACACCCACTACCTGGTAATAGATGCCGTTCACCCGTATGTACTGCCCGATCGGATCTTCATCCGGAGCAAAAAGGACTTCGCGCACGATATTACCGATCAGGCACACCTTACGCTTTTCGATCATGTCGATTTCATTCAACAGACGTCCCGCCAGGATATGCTGCGTTTCGATATTGAAATATTCGGAATAGACGCCACGCACGTTATACGTACCCGCTTTCTGTCCTCTCACCACATTGTTCTGTCCGCCCCATTGCATGATCATCGGCGAAAGAAAACGTACGCCTTTCACACGCTGGCGGATCGTCTCCAAGTCACGGTTGCGCATCTGCCAGTAGCGTCCTTTCTTATACCCCTTGTAGGGCTCGCCCGTCCGTTCGGAAAAGAAGAAGGCAGAGTTCGTCGAAAAACCGTCGACGTTCTTCAACACGCCATTCTTAAACCCGTTGCCGGAGCCCAACAGGATCACGAGCATCAGGATGCCCCAGAACACTCCGAAGCCGGTCAGCAGGCTACGGGTTTTATTACGGGTGATCGTCACCCATATCTCCACCCAACGATCTATATCAAACATCTTTTTTCAAATTAAAAATTAGAAATTGAAAGTTGAAAAATAATACATTGAGAATTAAATACTAAAATTGCGACTGCCACCATCATTTTTTAATTTTCAATTCTCAATTTTTCATTCATTGCGCATGGCCTCGATCGCCGTGATCTTGACCGCCTTGCGGGCAGGGAAATAGCCGGCCAGCACGCCTGCCCCGATGATCAGGGCCGTAGCGGACAGCGCCACACTGAGGTTCACCGTCGGATTCAGGAAGATGCTCATGTCATCCTGCGAAACATCCTTTCCGGCATTCATCATCTCCATGACCGAATTGATTCCTTCCGTCAGCCCGATACCTAAGATCATGCCCAAATAGCCGAATACCGCCGTGATCAGGATCGATTCGACAATGATCAGTTTCAGGATGGAGAACGGAGTCGCCCCTATCGCCTTCCGGATGCCGAACTCCCTCGTCCGCTCACGTACCGTTATCAGCATGATGTTGCTCACGCCGACAATGCCGGCAGTCAGTGTCCCGATACCGATCACCCAGATAAAGAGGGCGATACCGTTCATCATCCCGTTCAACATCATGAAATTTTCGAGCGTGCTCCACATACCGATCGCCCGCAGGTCTTCGGGATCGAACTTATGCCGCATTCCCATCTGCTGGCGGAAACGCTTCTCGAAAGCGTCAAATTCTTCCTGTGTGGAAATACCTTTCACCGTAAAGACGATCTCGTCCAGCCCGTAGCCGGCGTTATACAAGGTCTGCGCCGTGCTGAAAGGGATATAGGCGGGCGCATTGTTGTCGTTGTCCTCCGCCTTATAGACGCCGATTACCTGGTAGGCGACACTTCCGGCATTCACATATTTGCCCAGCGGGTCCGCCCCTTTGAAAAGTACTTCTTTCATACGAGGGCTCAGGACAATCACCTTTCTTTTTTCCTTCACATCTATATCATTGATAAAACGGCCGTTCCCGACCGTCATTTCGATATTGTCGATCACCGCCTTCGACGGATGCACGCCGTTCAGGGAATAGGCGTTATATTCGTCTCCGTAGGAAAGCGTATCGCTCCGGCTGATACTTGCCGTAATCAAGTCTACTTCGGGATTTTCACGCGGGATGGCGATCAGGTCTTCATCCTTGTATTCGATCCTGCGGTTCATCTGCATCCCCTTATACGGCTTGCTCGTGTAGCGCGGCCATGTCTCCACCCGGTTCAGGCTGAAATTGCGGAAGTTCGACATGATCCCGTTCTTCATCCCGTTGCCTGCCCCCAAGAGGACAATCAACATGAAGATCCCCCATGCCACGGAGAAGCCGGTCAGGAAGGTACGGAGTTTATTCTTTTGGATCGTACTCCATATTTCTCGGAAATTATCAAAGTCAAACATGTCCCAATCCTTTTTCTATTGTTTCTATCAGACCGTCCTTCACGCGGATAATACGGTCGGTCGCCTCGGCCACGGAAGGTTCGTGCGTCACGATCACCATCGTCAGCCCTTCGAGGTTCACATTGCGGAGCAGTTCCATCACCTCGACCGTCGTCTTGCTGTCCAACGCTCCGGTCGGTTCATCCGCCAGGATCACCTGCGGCTTGGCAATCAGGGCACGGGCAATGGCGACACGCTGCTTCTGTCCGCCGGACATTTCGTTCGGCATGTGTTCCGCCCAGTCTTTCAACCCGACCATGTCTAAATACTCCAGCGCCATAGCGTTGCGCTTCTTACGGCCTATGCCTTGATAGTAGAGGGGCAACGCCACGTTCTCCATCGCATTTTTGAATGAAATCAAGTTAAAGGACTGGAAGATGAATCCGATCATGCGGTTACGCAGTTCCGCCGCGCGTGTTTCGCTCAGATTGCGGATCAACTGCCCGTTCAGGGTATAAGTGCCCGTATCGTATGTATCCAGTATTCCCAAAATATTCAATAATGTGGATTTTCCTGATCCCGACGCACCCATAATAGAGACCATCTCTCCCTTCTCTATGTCCAAGTCTATGCCTTTCAAAACGTGCAACGGCGCACCGTTGAAATACGTTTTGTTAATTCCTTCCAGATGAATCATCATATTTATTGTTGCTTTTATCTATTAGACGAACATTTTGCCAAATCGTTACACAAATAGTAAAATATTTTGTCATTAACTGCCACAAATATATGCTTTACCAAAATACCTTGTATCACAAGGTACTTATATTTAACCCAAATTAACCTCACAAAAGTTTATATTCCTTTGCAGAAAACGATCTTTACATCTGCACGGAAGTTTGATCAGACTTGCATCTATTTTATTCTCTGCAATACCGTATATGTTTTCGACAATGTCGTGTATATTCTTGACAACCTCAATTATATTCTCGACAATGCCGAAAACAAATTACACTTGCATCTATTCGGAAATCCCCCATCGGGAACCATTGGTCAATTGCCAATATTCCTGTACCTTTGCGCCTGCAAACAAAGAAAATATAATACATTCGACAAATATGGTAACAATAGGAACACCGAAGTCGGCTACCGCAACGAAGGTTTTGCTCTGCGGTTCCGGCGAATTAGGCAAAGAGTTTGTAATCGAATTGCAACGTTACGGAGTGGAAGTGATCGCTTTGGACAAATATGCAGATGCTCCGGCCATGCAGGTCGCCCACCGTTCGTATGTCGTATCGATGTTGGACGGAGATGCCTTGCGCGAGATTGTAGAAAAAGAAAAGCCGGATTATATCGTTCCCGAAGTGGAGGCCATCGCGACCCGGACGTTGATGGAGCTGGAAAAAGAAGGATTCCATGTCATCCCGACCGCCCGTGCCACCTGGCTGACGATGAACCGCGAAGGCATCCGCCGTCTGGCCGCCGAGGAATTGGGTTTGCCGACCTCTCCTTATCGCTTTGCCGAGACGGAAGAAGAGTTTATCGAGGCCGTCAAAGCGATCGGGATGCCGTGTGTCGTCAAGCCGATCATGAGTTCGAGCGGACACGGACAGAGCGTCATCCGCAAAGAGGAAGACATCGACCGCTCGTGGCAGTATGCGCAGGAAGGCGGACGTGCCGGCGCCGGGAAGGTGATCGTCGAGGGGTTTGTCGATTTCGACTACGAAATCACCCAGTTGACCGTCCGTCATATCGGAGGCACATCATTCCTGGAACCGGTCGGACACGTACAGGTCGACGGCGACTATCGCGAATCCTGGCAGCCGCAGGCGATGAGTCCGGTTGCCAAAGAAAAGGCACGCGAGATCGCAGGCAAGATCACGGAGGCGCTTGGCGGCCGCGGTATCTTCGGGGTCGAATTGTTTGTCAAGGGCGAAGATGTCATTTTCAGCGAAGTCTCTCCCCGTCCGCACGACACAGGAATGGTCACGATGATCACGCAGGATCTTTCGCAGTTCGCCTTGCATGCCCGTGCCGTATTGGGCTTGCCGATCCCGAACATCGCCTTCCACGGTGCAGGCGCTTCGCGTGCCGTCGTGGTCGAAGGGGACAGCAACCGACTCGCGTTAGGCAACCTCGATAAGGTACTGGAACAGCCGGACACCCAAATGCGCTTCTTCGGCAAACCGGAAGTCCACGGACATCGCCGTATGGCCGTGCTGCTGGCTCGCGGACTGGATGTGGCCGATGCACGCCGGAAAACCGGGGTGATGATGGAGCGGTTGGAGATAAAGTTATAATATTCAGGGCGGTTTTAGCCCGACACCGATGCAGGTGAAGCGATAGAGACATCATCGCCATCGTTATAATGGGCTTTGATAATATCAGCAAATGCTATGTCTTGATATTTCTCTGTGGAATAATCAGTAATCGGATATTATTGCTTATTTTTGCTTCAAAGAAACTAAAATAATAAAGTCTTATGGAAACAACAGCAGTAAGAAGGAGCAATCATGGTGCAAACGTAAAACGTTGGCGGGAATGGCGAAACATCAATCAGGATGTATTGGCTGAAAAGATCGGCGTGTCACAAGCGACCCTTTCCGGATACGAGAAAAGAGACAAACTGGAACCTGAAATATTAGAGAAAGTTGCTAATGCATTAGATATTCCAGTGGAAGCTATTACAGAATTGAATGACGGCACTTCCATTAATATTTTTTCCGGCACGTGGAAAGATAATGCTTATGCTTCTGGCTATATAACCTATATAGCCAATATCAATCCTTTAGAAAAAGTTATCGAGCTTTACGAGCGCCTGTTAAAATCGGAACAAGAGAAAGTCGCCATCCTACAGGAAACAATACAGGATCAGAAATAGCATGGGCCATAGATAAAACTTTTGCACAACAAGAATGCCGCCTTCCGTGTTTTGTTTATAAAAAGAAAGGATAATAGAAATGAGACTGACGTATATCTATCATAGCGGTTTTGCGATCGAGGCAGACGGATTTGCCATTTTGATCGATTATTACAAAGACACGGGTAAGTCGCCGGAGAAGGGATTCGTGCATGAGGAACTGTTGAATCGCGCGGGTACATTATATGTATTGGCCTCCCATTTCCATCCGGATCATTTCAATCCGGAGGTTTTGAGGTGGAAAGCATACAAAAAAGATATCGTCTATCTTTTCGGCAAAGATATTTTGAAAAGGAACCGGGCAAAGAAAGAAGACGCGATCTATCTCAAGAAAGGAGATACCTACGAGGATCATAACCTGCGGATCGAGGCATTCGGATCGACGGACTCCGGCATATCCTTCCTGATCGAAGCCGAAGGGAAACGCCTTTTCCATGCCGGCGACCTGAACAACTGGCACTGGAAAGACGAATCGACCCCAGAGGAAGTCGCAGAAGCGGAAAAGAATTATCTGAAAGAATTAGACGACCTGGTAAAGGTGACCGACAAACTGGATGTCGCCATGTTCCCGGTCGATCCGCGTATCGGGACCGATTTCATGCGCGGTGCACAACAGTTTGTAGACCGCATCAAAACCAATATCTTTGTGCCGATGCATTTCTGGGATCACCCGGCCGAGGCGGCGGCTTTCGGGCCTTACGCTGAGTCGCGCGGTTGCCGGTACGTGTTGATTTCCGTTCCGGGAGAGGGGACGGAGATTTGAGAATTAAAAATTAAGAATTAAAAATTAAAAAATAAAGAGGGATGGAGATAAAGAGTAGATTTGATCATTTTAATATCAATGTCCTGGATCTGGACAGAAGTATTGCGTTTTATGGAAAAGCGCTTGGCTTGAAAGAGCATCACCGCAAGGAAGCGGCAGACGGTTCATTCATTCTGGTTTACCTGACAGACAACGAGACAGGGTTCCTGCTGGAACTGACCTGGCTACGTGACCGGAAAGAAGCATACGAATTGGGAGACAATGAAAGTCATCTCTGTTTCCGTGTAGCCGGCAATTACGATGAGGTACGCGAATATCACCGTGAACTCGGGTATATCTGTTTCGAAAATAACGAGATGGGATTGTACTTCATCAATGACCCGGACGATTATTGGATCGAGATTTTACCTGCTAAATAACATATCGGGTAACATATTCACGCCTATTTCGGTTTTTTTTGAATAAAATCATTGCGCCTTACCAGATTCCTCTTATATTTGCTTTCCAGAAAAGCATTATTAATCTAAAATATAAAATCATGGAGAAGCCTTATGTAGTAGGTATCGATATAGGTGGTACCAATACTGTTTTTGGCGTAGTAGATGCAAGAGGAACAATCTTGTACAGTAGTTCAATTAAAACCGGAAAGTACACTGACGTCGACGATTATGTCAGCGAACTTGCCAATGGCTTGAAATTAGTGATCGACCAGGCCGGTGGCGTGGACAAAATAAAAGGTATAGGCGTGGGAGCTCCTAACGGGAATTTCTTTAACGGTTGTATCGAATTTGCTCCGAACCTTCCCTGGAAAGGCAAAATTCCTTTGGCCCAACTGATCAGTGAAAAGCTGGATGGCGTGCCCGTAGCATTGACAAACGATGCGAATGCGGCTGCTATCGGTGAGATGACGTACGGCGCTGCACGCGGTATGAAAGACTTTATCGTGATCACACTGGGTACTGGTGTAGGTAGCGGTATCGTGATCGGCGGTAACCTGGTTTACGGACATGACGGATTTGCAGGCGAATTAGGTCACGTGATCATGCGTCGTAACAACGGACGTCCTTGCGGTTGCGGTCGTCAAGGTTGCCTCGAAGCGTATGCTTCTGCTACAGGTGTTGCCCGTACGGCACGCGAATTTCTGGAAATCCGTAAGGATGACAGCTTGCTTCGCGAATTGGACCCGGACGAAATCACTTCAAAAGATGTGTATGACGCAGCAATGAAGAACGATAAGTTGGCTTTGGAAATCTTCGAATTCACTGGTAACATCTTAGGTGAAGCATTCGCTGATTTCGTTGCTTTCTCAAGTCCTGAAGCGATCATCCTGTTCGGTGGCCTGACCAAATCCGGCGATCTGATCATGAATCCGATCAAACGTTCAATGGAAAAGAACATGTTGAAAGTGTTCGAAGGCAAGACAAAACTGTTATTCTCCCAATTGAAAGAAAGCGATGCCGCCGTATTGGGCGCAAGCGCACTGGGCTGGGAAGTGAAATAATAAAGACACAAAGCTATTTCAGGCACGGATTTCGCGGATTACACGGTTTGTTAGAACAGTGAAATCCGTGTAATCCGTGCCTGACTATTAAATATAAAATATCATGTCCCATCCTTTACATCAATTTACGTATTGTCCGAAATGCGGAGCCAGGACATTTGTGGAGCGCAACGAGAAAGCGAAACAATGCACTACCTGCGGGTTCGTCTATTATTTCAATCCATCCTCGGCCGTTGCCTGTTTTATCCGTAACCCTGAAGGAGAACTATTGCTGGTACGCCGTGCCAAAGAACCGGCCAAAGGGACGCTCGACCTGCCCGGCGGTTTTGTCGACATGCATGAATCGGCCGAAGAAGCCGCCCACAGGGAAGTGAAGGAAGAAACCGGCCTTGAATTGACGGATTGCCGCTACCTTTTCTCCATTCCCAACATCTATCCTTATTGCGGCTTCGATGTCCACACCGTCGATATGTTTTTCGAATGCCTCGCCGGATCCTTCAACGGAGCCAAAGCGGAAGACGATGCCGCCGAGATCATTATCCTGCCAGCTAACCAACTAAATCCGGACGATTTCGGATTGCAATCTATCAAAAAAGCAGTAGGGCGCTATATAAAGTAATATATTTCTTATATTTGCAACTTAGAACCAACATATACAGTTATATTTACATATATCTGTATCATAAAAGCTAAGGAGTGATGAAAAGAATACTTATTCCACTGTGCATAGTGGTAGGGAGTCATGTCGCATACGGGCAACGGTCGTACCAGTTTGATGCACCGGATCGCCTATTTGTAGAAGGAAAAGAGTTGTTTAGTTTAAAAAATTATGCCGGTTGCATCGACAAGTTGGAGGCTTACAAGCAGCATTCCACGGATGCCGACCTGATCCAGGAGGCAGACTATATGCTGGTCTATGCCGCTTATGAACAGGGACGTCCCAATGCAGACGAGTTGCTAAAGGACTATCTGGAAGAATATCCGGCTTCCCGCCATAGCGACGAGATCGATTATATGATCGGTTCCGTGCATTTCGAACGCGGAGAATATGAAAAAGCGATCTTCTGGTTCAACGAAGCCGACATCGACGTATTGAGTCCCGAACAGCAGGAAGCTTATTCTTTCCGCCTGGCTTATTCGCTGTTGCAGACCGGCGATATGGAAAAGGCCCGCGGCTACTTCGCACGGATCGAACAGATCGGAGACAAATACAAGGAAGCCTCAACCTATTATGTCGCCTACATCGACTATGCGATGGGAAATTACAACAATGCCCTGATCGAGTTCTCCCGCCTGAAAGAGAGCCCGAAATACCGCGAACAGTCGCAATATTACATCGCACAGATTTATTTTATCCAGAGCAAATACGAAAAGGTGGTGAAAGAAGGTGAAGAACTTCTCTCCCTCTATCCCGATAGCAAGAACAACAGCGAGATGTACCGGATTGTCGGTGATTCATATTACCATTTGGGCGACCAGGAGAAAGCGATCCGGATGTTGAGCAAATATGTTTCATCTACGGAAAATCCGCTCCGCAGCGATTTGTACATCTTAGGTGTATGCTACTTCAATAAAGGGAATTACAGCAGTGCGGTCAACGCCCTGAGCCGGACCGTTCGCCAGAACGACGAGCTGACGCAGAACGCCTATCTCTACCTCGGACAGTCTTACCTGAAGTTAGGCGACAAAAACAATGCCCGCATGGCATTCGAGGCAGCCGCCACCTCTTCTTTCGACAAGCAGATAAAGGAAGTCGCCATGTACAACTACGCATTGCTGATCCACGAAACAGCCTTTACGGGATTCGGCGAGTCGGTGACGATCTTCGAAGACTTCCTGAACGACTTCCCCAATTCGCAATATGCGGACAAGGTGAACGACTACCTGGTCGAAGTCTACCTGACCACCAAGAACTACGAAGCCGCCTTGAAATCGATCAACAAGATCAAACATCCGAGCACCAAGATACTGGAAGCCAAACAGGACATCCTTTTCCAACTCGGAACACAGGCCTTTGCCAATGTCAAGCTCGACGAAGCCGTCAGCCTGTTCAGCCAGGCAATCCAGCTCGGTTCCTATAATATGGAAGCTCGCAACGACGCCTATTTCTGGCGTGGCGAGTCGTACTACCGCATGGGAGAATATGAAAACGCGATATCGGACTATCGCACCTATCTGAACAATACGCGCCAACGCAATACGGACATGTATGCCCTGGCTTATTATAACTTGGGTTACAGCTATTTCAAACTGCGGGACTACAGTGCGGCCCTGAACCGCTTCCGCCAGTATGCCGACCTGGAAAGCAACCGGCAGGCCGCTTCTCTGGCAGACGCTTATAACCGTATCGGCGACTGCCTGTATCAGAACCGCCAGTTCAGCTTGGCCGAAGAAAACTATTCACGCGCAGCGCAGTTGTCTCCTTCCGCAGGCGATTACTCGATCTACCAGAAGGGATTCCTGTTAGGGTTGCAGAAAGACTACAGAGGCAAGATCAGCGCAATGGACCGCCTGATCAGCGAATATCCGGAATCGCAATATGTAGACGATGCGTTGTTCGAGAAAGGGCGCTCCTATGTCTTGCTCGAAAACAGCTCTTCCGCCGCACAGGCATTCGAAAAGCTGATCCGCGAATTTCCTCAGAGCAGCCTGGCACGTAAAGCCGGCATCCAGCTCGGTCTGCTTTATTACAATGACAACCAACCGGAAAAGGCGCTCGCCGCCTACAAGCAGGTGATCAGCAATTATCCGGGCAGCGAAGAGGCTAAAATCGCTTTGCAGGATTTGAAATCCGTCTATATCGACCTCAACGATATCAATGCTTATGCCAACTACGTGAACTCCATAGGCGGCAACATCCGTCTGGAAGTGGGCGAACAGGATTCGCTGACCTATATCGCGGCCGAAAAGCTCTTTATGCGTGGCGACAACGACGGTGCTCGCCGCAGTCTGGCGGGCTACCTGCAAACATTCCCCGAAGGAGCGTTCAGTTCGAATGCCAACTTCTACTTAGGTAGCATCGCTTTCGCCAAGAAAGAGTTCGACGAAGCCATCCAACGGTTCAAATCGGTCATTGCCAGTGGCGACACCAAGTTCCTCGAAGAATCGGTTGCCCGCACGGCCGAAATCGAATACCTGGGCAAAGATTACCCGGCAGCATTGGAAAGCTTCAAACGCTTGCAGATCGTAGCCGAGAATCCGGAGAACAAACAGGCCGCCCGTTTAGGAATCATGCGTTGCGCCTTGCAGACGGGACAGCAGAAGGAGGCCCTCTTGGCGGCAGACGAGTTGCTGAAAGAACCGAAGCTGTCTCCCGAACTGGAAGCCGAAGCCCGTTACGTACGCGCTAAAGCCTATATCGACCAGAAACAGGCGAACAAGGCGCTTGCCGACCTGAAAGAGTTGAGCAAAGACACCCGTACGGTACACGGCGCGGAAGCCAAATATCTGTTGGCCCAACTGTATTACGACACCAACGATGACAAGAATGCCGAAAAGGTGCTGATGAACTTCATCGAGAACGGTACGCCTCACCAATACTGGCTGGCTCGCGGATTTATCCTGCTGGCCGATGTCTATATCCGCCAAGGTGACGACTTCCAGGCTCGCCAGTACCTCACCAGCCTGCAGAACAATTATAAGGGGGATGACGATATCGCCGGTATGATAGAAAATAGATTGGGTAAACTTAAGAACTAAGAAGAAGTGATGAAGACAATATACAACATCAAAGCATTGTGTGTGATGGCCCTGTTGGGGAGCGTCGCAACCGTCAGCGCACAGGAAGACAAAACGAAGGAAAAAGACCTGAACCGGGAAATGACGCTCGAACGCGAATATGACCCGACCGTACAGGATGCCAGCAAAGTGAACACGCTTCCGGTCATCAAAGAACCGGTTGTCAAGAAGATGCCGATCGACTATGCGACTTTCACCGTCCCGGCCGATCCGGAGAAGGAGATCAGCCTCCTGCCTTCAGGCAATATCATGACGGATATCCAGTACAATAAACGCCGCGGTTATTTCAACTTCGGCGGCGGCACGTATCTGAACCTGAACGGCGACTTGGGTTACCATATCCTGAGCACGGACAAGGATAAGCTGAATATCTGGTTCTCCCATCGTTCGACGAACGGGAAGGTGAAATATATCGATACGGACTTCAAAAAGGTTAAGGCCAAATTGAACGACAACTTAGGTGGCCTCAACTTCAAACATGCGTTTGAAAAGCTGTCGCTGGATATGGGGATCAAATACGGATACTCTGCGTTCAACTACTACGGATTGCCTTACTTAGATACAGATGGACTGATAGAAATGAGAATGCACAATTTCGACCGTGAGACCAATCAGGTGAACCAGGCTATCCAGGCAAAGATCGGAGTCGAATCGAAAGAAGATGCTCCTGTCGGCTATCTCCTGGATCTCGGATATACCAACTTCTCCCATAAATATGCGTTAAGCAAGGAACAGGATGGGCCTACGGAACATACGTTCGATGTCAAGTTCGATTTGAACGCCCGTTTCGGCGGTGAGCAACGCATCGGATTAGGGGGTAACGTGGAATACTTCAATTACAGCCTGCCGACAATGGGCGGACAGGAATATCTGGAATTTGAAAACCATGCCGAAGCAACCCTTTCGCCTTATTACAAGGTATCGGGAGACAACTGGAATTTGAAGTTAGGCGCAAACATCATGTTCGTGACCGGCGATAACAGCAAGTTTATGGCTTCCCCGAATATTACGGCTGACGTGGAAGTTGCCGATAAAACGGAACTCTACCTGGTTGCCGGCGGCAAGCTCTACTCAAACAGCATGTACGATATTTCGCAGGTCAACCGCTATATCAACCCGACGATGGAACTGCTTCCTTCCCGTAACTACCTGGATGGAACGGTTGGCATCAGAAGCGGTATCGCTCCCGGTTTCTGGTTCGATGTATTCGGAGGTTATAAGATCACGAACGATGAAGTTTTCTTCGTCCCGACCATTGCAGAGAAAGATGGTTCTTTTGCCAACACCAGTCTGGCTTTGCAAGCAAACGCGAAACATGCGTTCGGCGGTGTCAATCTGAAATATAGCTACCAGCAATTATTCGACATCAACCTGAAAGGCGTTTACAATAATTGGAACGTCGATGATATCGGAGATGCTTACGGCAAACCCGAAATGGAATTGACAGCCGGTGTCACCGTCCGCCCGATCAGCCAGATTACCGCTTCCTTGGATTATTATTTAGCAACCGGGCGCAAGACTTTCTTAGGGAAACCGGAGGGTGAAAAGATGAAAAACATCAACGAACTCAACCTGACCGGGACTTACACCCTGAACGACACTTTCGGGCTGTATCTGAAGCTGAACAACGTCCTGTTCCAGAAATACGAACTCTACTACGGCTATCCGCTGCAGAGTTTCAGCGCGATGATCGGAGTGAACATCAATTTCTGATACTACTTTTTTCAATTGAACAGCCTGCCGCCCCCGCGACAGGCTGTTTTTATTTATCGTATCTTTGTCCCCGATAAAACAAATGAATATGCAAGGGACAAAAAATCTGACGGAAGGGCCTATAAAAAAGCAACTGTTCAACCTGGCGCTTCCCATCATGGGAACCTCTTTTATCCAAATGGCCTACAGCATCACCGACATGGCCTGGGTGGGACGCTTAGGCAGCGAAGCGGTAGCCGCTATCGGGGCAGTCGGGATCCTGACCTGGATGACGACTTCGATCTCCTATCTGAATAAAGTAGGTTCGGAAGTCAGCGTAGGGCAAAGCATCGGGGCCCGTGAGGAAGAAGAAGCGCGTGCTTTTGCCTCCCACAATCTGACGATAGCCTTGATTATCTCCATCTGCTGGGGCTTGTTGCTGTTCGTCCTGGCACATCCTGTCATCGGTTTCTTCAAGCTCGACACGGAGATTTCCACCCAAGCAGTGTCTTATCTCAGGATTGTGGCGACAGGTTTTCCGCTCATTTTCCTGTCGGCTGCCTGCACAGGTATTTATAATGCGGCGGGATTAAGCAAAATCCCGTTCTACGTCAGTGGAAGCGGATTGATTATGAATATGGCGCTCGACCCGCTGTTTATATTCGGGTTCGGGATGGGGACGGACGGGGCGGCCTGTGCGACCTGGCTGTCGGAAGCGACTGTGCTGGCCATTTTTATCTACTACCTGAAAAAGAAAAACCGGCTGTTCGGAGGATTCCCGTTCCTCGTCCGGTTGAAAAGACGCTATAGCAAACGGATCTTCCAGTTAGGACTTCCCGTAGCGTTGTTGAACAGCCTGTTTGCCGTTATCAACCTGATGATGGCCCGCACGGCATCCACCTATGGGGGGCATATCGGGCTGATGACGATGACGGCCGGCGGACAGATCGAAGCGATCGCCTGGAACACCTCGCAAGGATTCAGCACGGCTCTAAGCACGTTTGTGGCGCAGAACTATGCCGCCCGGAAAAAAGAACGCGTCTTAGGCGCCTACCATACGACACTGAAGATGACCGCCCTGTTCGGAGTCTTCTGTACACTGCTTTTCGTGTTCTTCGGCAGCGAAGTGTTCTCACTGATCATACCCGAAAAGGAGGCTTATGAGGCAGGAGGCGTTTTCCTTCGCATCGACGGCTACTCCATGTTGTTCATGATGCTGGAAATCACGATGCAGGGGTTGTTCTACGGTACGGGCCGCACGGTTCCGCCCGCCATCATCAGCATCACGTTCAACAGCCTGCGCATCCCGATGGCGATCGGACTGACGGCAATGGGGCTGGGCGTGGCCGGCGTCTGGTGGGCGATCAGTATCTCCAGTATGCTGAAAGGAATCGTTGCATTCGTCTGGTTCCGTATTTTACAGAAGAAGATATTGTGATACAAACAAACTATTCCTTATTTTTGCCGGATAATAACAAATACATAGTAAAACATTATCATAATGAACAATTCATTAAAGCCGGAAACCCTCTGCGTGCAGGGAGGCTGGCAACCGAAAAAGGGAGAACCGCGCGTCCTGCCCATCTATCAGAGTACGACATTCAAGTATGACACCAGCGAACAGATGGCCAAGCTGTTCGACCTGGAAGAGAGCGGATATTTCTACACCCGCCTGCAAAATCCGACAAACGATGCTGTCGCAGCCAAGATCGCCGCTTTGGAAGGGGGCGTAGGCGCGATGCTGACTTCCTCCGGTCAGGCAGCCAATTTCTATGCCGTATTCAATATCTGCCAGGCCGGCGACCATATGGTCTGCTCGTCCACGATCTACGGCGGGACGTTCAACCTGTTTGGCGTGACGATGAAGAAGTTGGGCATCGAAGTGACATTCGTCGATCCGGATGCTTCGGAAGAAGAAATATCGGCCGCTTTCCGTCCGAACACAAAGGCTTTGTTCGGCGAAACCTTGTCCAATCCGGGCATGAGCGTACTCGATATCGAGAAGTTTGCCCATATCGCCCACAGTCATGGCGTGCCTCTGATCGTGGATAACACATTCGCGACGCCGATCAACTGCCGCCCGTTCGAATGGGGAGCCGATATCGTGACGCATTCAACAACCAAGTACATGGACGGTCATGCGACAAGCGTAGGCGGTGCGGTCGTGGACAGCGGCAACTTCGACTGGGACGCGCATGCCGACAAATTCCCCGGCCTGACCACTCCGGACGAATCGTATCACGGCCTGACCTATACAAAGGCTTTCGGCAAGATGGCTTATATGACAAAGGCAACGGCACAGTTGATGCGCGACCTGGGTTCTATCCAGGCTCCGATGAACGCCTTCCTCTTGAATTTAGGGCTTGAAACCTTGCACCTGCGTATGCCGCAACATTGCAAGAACGCCCAACAGGTTGCCGAATGGCTCGAAGCAAACGAGCAGGTCGCCTGGGTGAACTTCCCCGGCTTGAAGAGCAATAAGTATTATGAACTGGCCCGGAAATATATGCCGGGCGGGACTTGCGGCGTAATCGCTTTCGGCCTGAAAGGATCCCGTGAAGATGCGATCCGCTTTATGGATAACCTGAAGATGATCTGCATCGTGACCCACGTAGCCGATGCCCGTACCTGCGTCCTCCACCCTGCCAGCCATACGCACCGCCAGTTGACGGACGAACAGCTGATCGAAGCAGGCGTAGCTCCCGACCTGATCCGCTTGTCTGTCGGCATCGAAAATGCAGGCGACATTATTGCGGATATCGAGCAGGCGTTGAAAGAAAAGTAACGGATAAATCACCGCCAACCGGCTCATTTTGCCGTAGCCGCATCGAAAATAATGAAGGCCACTCCTTCACAGGGGCAGCCTTCATTCAATTTATAGAAAATCCAAATCAATCTTCTGCCTGAGTTGCCTCGTAAGCTTTCAACAACTTATCCTGGACATCCGACGGAACCAGTTCATAGCTGGAGAACTTCATGGTAAATGAAGCGCGTCCACCTGTGATGGAACTCAAAGATGTCGAGTACGAAGACATCTCCTTCAAAGGCACTTTAGCCAATAGCTTTTCGTAGCCTTTTTCACTATTCATACCCATAATGATGGCGCGACGTCCCTGCAGGTCACTCATCACGTCGCCCAGATAATCAGCCGGAACCGATACTTCCACATCATAAACAGGTTCCAGGATCTTAGGACCGGCTTCTTTAAAGGCGGTACTGAAAGCATTACGGCCTGCCAGCATGAAAGAAATTTCATTACTGTCTACCGGGTGCATCTTTCCGTCATAGACGATGATGCGCACGTCACGGGCATACGAACCGGTCAACGGTCCCTGCTCCATACGAGCCATAATACCTTTCAGGATAGCCGGAAGGAAACGGGCATCGATGGCTCCCCCCACGATACTGTTAATAAATACCAACTTTCCACCCCAGTCCAGATCTATAGTCTGCGTATCACGTACGCTGATCTTATATTCTTGTCCGCCAAAACGATATGTATCCGGTGCCGGCATACCTTCGTAATACGGTTCGACAATCAGATGAACTTCGCCGAACTGCCCTGCACCACCGGACTGTTTTTTATGACGGTAGTCCGCACGGGAAGCCTTCGTGATCGTTTCACGATACGGGATCTTCGGTTCGTAGAACTCGATCGGCAATTTATCATTGTTCTCGATTCTCCATTTCAATGTACGGAGATGGAATTCTCCCTGGCCTGAAACGATTGTCTGTTTCAATTCTTTGGATTGTTCGATCATCCATGTCGGGTCTTCTTCACGCATACGCATCAGGATTTCCATCATCTTCTCAGCGTCTGCTTCATTGACCGGCTTCACGGCACGGCGATATTTCGGGTCCGGATATTTGATAAAGTCGAAACGATAATCGCATCCTTTACCGTTCAATGTATTACCACGACGAACATCTTTCAGCTTAACGGTGGCACCGATATCACCGGCAACCATCTCGGTCACAGGATTACGAGTTTGTCCGGCAACGGAGAACAACTGGGCAATACGCTCCTTCGAACCACGATCGGCATTCAGCAAATCGTCACCTTCTTTTACCTTACCTGATATCACTTTAAAATAAGAAACCTGACCGATATGCGGTTCTACAGTCGTCTTGAAGAAGAACAAACTGGTCGGTCCGTTGGAGTCGGGAGTCACTTCCACCCCTTCTGTTGTAACCGGGCGCGGCATCTTATCCGTACAAGGGACGACATTGCCTAAGAATTCAAGCGTACGGCGGACGCACATGTCACGGCCTGCGCATACACAGAATACCGGGAACATTCCCCGGATAACCAGACCGGCACGAATACCGGCACGCATATCGTCTTCACTCAATGTACCTTCTTCAAAGAATTTTTCCATCAGCATATCGTCATGTTCGGCTGCCGATTCCACCAACGCTTTGTGAAGCTCCATCGCCTTATCCATTTCTTCCGTCGGAATTTCCAATACTTCGGGGACACCGCCTTCAGGCTTCCAACGATACATTTTCATCTTCAACACATCGACAACCGCGTTGAAAGACGCACCTGTAGAAACCGGATATTGGATGGGAACGATCTTACCTCCCCACTGGTCACGCAGTTGGGCAATTGTCCCGTCATAATCAGCCTTGTCGTTATCCAGTTGGTTTACGACAAAAATAACCGGCTTATGAAATTGTTCTGTATACCGGAACTGGTTGATCGTACCGACTTCCACGCCATACTGCGCATTCAGTACCATCAGCGCCGTGTCTGTCACGTTCAGAGCAGAAACCGCCCCGCCAATAAAATCGTCTGAACCCGGGCAATCAATGAAATTCAACTTTCTGTCCTGCCATTCTACACTGAAAACGGTCGAGAATACCGAGTAACCATACTCCTTCTCAACCGGGAAATAATCGCTCACAGTGTTTCCGGATTCCACACTTCCGCGACGTTTTATAACTCCACCCTCGTAAAGCATCGCTTCAGCGAGAGTGGTTTTCCCAGAGCCCGAACTTCCCAAGATAGAGATGTTCTTGATTTCGTTTGTTTGGTATACTTTCATGATATCAAGGTATTAATTTGTGTTTAACAATAAAGATCGCCCCGCAAACCCTTTATTCACGGGACCGCAAATTAGAGATTGTAAAGGAGAAAAGCAATTTCAAGCCCAGTGTTTGAGAACTATGTTATTTAACAGTTCAAAGATAAAGAGCGGAAAGAAAGAGAGATAGAGATAAAATGTTGCTATCTTTGTCTCCATAAAAAGCAGAACAAAGTGGCAGGCTTATACATCCACATCCCCTTTTGCGCCAAACGGTGCCTGTATTGCGACTTCTTTTCCAATACGGAGATGAAGTTCAAGGAGCCGTATATCAATGCGATTATCCGGGAAATGGAATTGCGACAGGAATATATAGGAAAGGAGCCGGTCAAAACGATCTACTTCGGAGGCGGCACACCTTCGCAATTACAAGCCGGGGACTTCGAACGGATATTCGAGGCGGCAAACCGTTTATTCGACACAAGTGACTGCAGGGAGATCACGCTCGAGGCCAATCCCGACGATATGACGCCGGAATATGTAGCCTCCCTCCGCAACCTGCCTTTCAACCGGGTCAGCATGGGGGTACAAAGCTTCAAAGAAAAAGACCTCCGTTTCCTGAACCGGCGCCATGACCGCAAACAGGCTTTGCGTGCAGTCGGGCTTTGCAAAGAAAACGGCATCCAAGACATCAGCATCGACTTGATATACGGGTTGCCCGGACAGACCTTGGAAGAGTGGCAAGAGAATCTGGATGACGCGATCCGCCTGGATATTCCCCATATCTCCGCCTACCATTTGATATATGAAGAAGGGACAACCCTATATAAATTGATGGAAACCGGAAAAGTCACACCTGTTGAAGAAGAGTTGAGCGTCGCCCTTTTCTCTACATTAATCTATAAGCTGAACGAAGCCGGATATCTCCATTACGAGATTTCCAATTTCGCCCGCCCCGGCCACCTATCCCGGCACAACAGTTCCTATTGGACCGGTAAGAAATATCTGGGCATCGGACCTTCCGCCCATTCTTATGATGGAGAGAGCCGGCAATGGAACATTTCTTCCCTTCCCCGCTACTTACAAGGGATCAGGGCTGGCATTCCCGATATAGAGAGAGAAGAATTGGATATCAACACAAAATACAACGACTTTATTATCACCGGACTACGCACGATGTGGGGAATCCGGACAACCGACATCCGGGAGCGGTTCGGAGAAGAAAAGCAAGCCTATCTCGAACGGCAGGCCGCCGCTTATCTACATCAAGGGTTGCTTATCCGTGAAAACGACACTTTAAGGCTCTCGAAGGAAGGCATTTTCATCTCCGACGGCATAATGAGCGACCTTTTATGGATATAAAGGTATGTTGCAGACGTTTGACAAAGCCATTAAATTACACCAAACAGCCTGTTTTCACAACGAACCGAGGGGTTATCCGTACATTTTCTGCACATTTTTACTATTTTTGAGAATAAAATTAACCAACGTATTAAACTATTCTCTATATTTGCCCCAACAAAAGACAGTAAGTAGTGCCATATCTATACATAATATCGGGATGCAACGGGGCAGGGAAAACGACAGCTTCCTTTACAATTCTTCCAGAGATGTTGAAATGTAAAGAGTTTGTTAATTCCGACGAGATTGCTAAGGGGCTTTCCCCTTTTAATTCTGATAGTATCGCGGTAGCCGTTGAAGCCAGTCGTATTATGTATAAACGCATCAAAGAGCTGATCGCTTCGGGCGAAACGTTCGCAATGGAGACTACACTGGCCACCCGTTCAGGTGCAAACCTGATCCGGGAAGCACAAAGGGAAGGATATTATGTGACATTGTTATATTTTTGGTTGAATACACCGGATTTGGCAGTGGAACGAGTTAAGATGAGAGTGGCCGCCGGAGGACATAACATTCCGGAAAGTACTATCCGCCGTCGTTACGAGGCAGGTATTCACAATCTCTTTGAACTATATATCCCCATTTGTGATTATTGGATGATTGCAGACAACTCTATGTCGCCGATGGAAGTAATCGCCAAAGGCTTCAGGAGTGATAAAAAAGAGATATATAATTCGGATATTTATACAAAACTTGAGCATCATGAGTGAACAAGAAGTTAGAGAATTTGAAGAGAATATAGTTAAAGGTGCCAATATCGCTTTCCAGCGATTAGTCAACCAGAAAAAGAAAGAAGACGGTGAATTAGTCTTCTCGCGCAACGGATACATCTTCCGCGTAAAAGCTGCTGATTTAGAAAAAGGAATGTTTTAACTATCATATTGGATATACGAAAGGGGCTGGTGAATCAGATTCATCAGCCTTTTTTGTATCCGGACGTTTCCCCTTCCGAATTATATGATTACTTTTGACTCTGCCCAAAAGGAAGAATTAGAAATATGGAAAATATCAAAGTAACAGGTGCTTACGAGAATAACCTCAAGCATATCTCACTGGAGATTCCCAAGAAACGGATCACTATCTTCACCGGAGTTTCCGGTTCCGGTAAATCGTCTCTGGTGCTGGACACCATCGCCGCCAGTTCCCGGCGTGAACTGAATGAGACTTTTCCCAGTTTCGTCCAACAATATCTGCCGAAATACGGTCGCCCGCATGTAGACAAGATCGAGCATCTCCCGGTTGCCATCGTGATAGACCAAAAGAAACCGGCGCCCAACGCCCGCTCTACCGTGGGAACCTACACGGACATCTATTCCCTGCTCCGGCTACTGTTCTCACGTGTCGGGCAACCCTTTGTCGGCTATTCCGACACATTCTCTTTCAACCATCCGCAAGGAAGATGCCCTCGCTGCGACGGATTGGGAGAAGTGCGCGAATTGGATGTCCACAAACTGGTCGACTTCAACAAATCATTGAATGATGAAGACACGATCCATTACGTCGCTTTCCACCGGGGCGGATGGCGATGGATACGGTATGCTTGCAGCGGTCTGTTCGATCTGGACAAAAAGATTAAAGACTATACGCCGGAAGAGTTGGAGCTATTTCTCTATTCCCCCCAGATACGGCTCAAGAACCCGCCGGCCGACTGGCCCCGGACCGCCAAGTACGAAGGATTGGTAACCCGTATGTACCGCAGCATCATCAATTCGGAAGAGGGGAAATTGCATCAGAAGTTACTGGAACCGATGGTAACGATGGGCGTTTGTCCCGATTGCGGAGGCTCGCGACTCAACCGGACCGTCCTTTCCTGCCGGATCGGAGGGAAAAACATTGCCGAAGTCACCCGCCTCGCCATTCCCGATATCCTTGACTGGCTGCAGGATATCGACGATCCTTTGGCGGATGACCTGAAGCAGGCTATCGGAAACCGCCTGTCCGCCCTCGAAGAGATCGGGTTGGGATACCTGACACTCGACCGTAATATGGGAACGCTTTCCGGAGGCGAAGCGCAACGTTGCAAGATTGCCAAATATATTAATTCAGCCCTGTCCGACATGCTGTATGTGCTCGATGAGCCCAGTGTCGGGCTGCACAGCCACGACATCCGCCTGCTCAAAGCATCCGTACGGAAGTTGCGCGACCACGGCAACACGGTTCTCTTAGTGGAGCATCACAAGGAAATGATCCAGATCGCAGACCATATCGTCGACATGGGTCCCGGCTCCGGCATGAACGGCGGCAATATCCTGTATGAAGGCTGCTATAAGGGGTTATTGGAAAGCGGCACGCAAACCGGATCGATGATCGCAGAGAAATCGCCACTGAAAACGGAAATCCGTAGGGCGTCCGACTGGTTTACACTCGAACATGCGAGGGAGCATAACCTGAAGGATCTGACAGTCCGCTTTCCGCTCGGCCTGTTTACGGTGATCGCGGGAGTTGCCGGTTCGGGAAAAAGCTCCTTGATGGAATGCTTCCGTCAAGCCTGTGGAGAAGATGTGATTTACATCAGCCAGAAAAATATCGGTATCAGCCTGCGCTCCACCCCCGCCACTTATATCGGGGTAGCGGACGATATACGCAAACTCTTTGCCCGGAATAGCAAAGCCGGATTGAGCATGTTCACCTTTAACGGAAAAGGCGGCTGCCCGGTATGCGGTGGAAAAGGCGTGATCGTGTCGGACATGGCCTTTATGGATTCGATCGAAACCGTCTGTGAAGCCTGCGGCGGATTACGCTATTCACAAGAAGCGCTGCAATATACCGTCGACGGACTGAATATCGCAGAAGTGATGGACCTGACCGTACGGAAAGCATCGCTCCGTTTTGCCGGAACAGAGATAGAAAAGAAGTTGCAGCCCCTGATGAAAGTCGGATTGGGTTACCTGCACCTCAACCAGGCTCTTTCCACCCTTTCCGGTGGCGAACTGCAACGCGTCAAACTGGCCTCCTACCTCGACAACAAGGGTAAAATCTTTATCTTGGACGAACCGACCGACGGGCTTCATGTCAAAGACATACATCAAATCATCCATCTTTTCGATTCGATGGTAGACCAGGGCAACTCCGTCTTCCTGATAGAGCATAACCTGGATGTTCTGAAAGCGGCCGATTATGTGATCGAACTGGGTCCGGGCGGTGGACAAATGGGTGGCGAACTGCTCTTTTCCGGAACTCCGGCAGACATGCTTGTATGCGGACAGTCCGTTACGGCGGAATATCTAAAGAAAGAATTGCCTTAACCGATGTTCCCTAAGACAAACGAGGTTTAAGTTCCCAAAGTGGAAGAAAGCAAGCAGGAAAAGAGCGGAAAGCAAGCAGAAATGTTCAGAAACACGCCCATCTTCCGGCTTCCTACACCCGGATGTTGCCGCTTCCTACATCCGGATGTTCGGGACGGCTACACCCGGATGCACAGAGTCTTTTCATACTAACAAATTGTAATTAAATCACCTTTGCTCCGTCCGGCTGATCGTCAATATTTCGGAAAACGAGATCGGCCATTCGATGGCATTCATCAATGTTTCGAATGCAATCCTTAAACTAAGGGAGACAGGCGTGTGCCCGGAATAAAGATCACATACGGTCAATGCCAGCAACATCTTTTTGTTGTAATGCATTCCCTTCAAAGTTACCAGACTGGACAATACAGACACGGAACGTGCCCCTTCAAAGTCAGAATCGGTAATATCCGTTTTATCTCTCAACGATTGATAGTGGCGGCAGCTCTTTATATCGGCACTTGTACCCATAGCTTCCACTATATCCAATAATACACAACAGATTGCAATTCTTTCCGATTCTCCTGAGCTCATACTCAAATTATGGTGCCGCCCTGCTCCCCGATGTTTGGCATCTATATAATAAAAAGCGTGGGAACTGTTAATTTACTATTTGAAACTGAGGTATCGCCAAACACCCATCGGACAAATAATAAACAACAGCCCACGCTCTATTCTATATACACGGGTATATATAACAAGCGTGAGCGTCCAGTTGTCTATTATCTTTGTCCGACTTGAAAGTTGGCGATTTTCAGTTCCAAAGATAATATCTTAAACGCTTAACGTTATCCATCGACAGGACAGCCGAAAAGTCAAAGTTCCGGCAACCCTATGTCAATCGCAAAGATATACAAAAACGGCAAACTATATTGTTTACAAAGAAACATTAACAGATATAAATCAAAGATTTTTGACAATAAAAAGGGCGGCCTCTTACAGCCGCCCCTTCCCATCATTCCGATTGTCGGAAAGTCCCCCTAAAAATAATACGTATCTTACTTTTCAACCGTGAATTTATAAAGACACTCGCTGAAATACTTTTCGCCCGGACGCAGCACTACGCTTGGGAAGCCCGGCTGGTTGGGAGAATCGGGATAATGCTGTGTTTCAAGGCACAAAGCACCGCGATGCGGATAGATCACGCCTAACTTTCCTTTATCGCCATCCTTCGTCATTGCATTTCCGGCATAGAACTGGATACCCGGCTCGTTTGTGTACACTTCGAGACCGATACCGCTTTTTGCAGAAACAACTTTTGCAGCCAGGACATTGATGTCGCAATTGTTATTCAACACCCAGTTATGATCGTAGCCTTTGCCTCTCACCAGCTGATCGAACGGATCATCGATATGTGCGCCTACGGCAACAGCCGTACGCAAATCCATCGGAGTTCCTTCTACCGGATCAAGCGTACCGGTCGGGATCAACGTTTCATCAACCGGGACATAGGTGTCTGCCGCAATCATAATCGAATGATCCAGTATCTGCGAACCCGGGACACCGGAAAGGTTGAAATAGCTATGGTTCGTCAGGTTCACGACAGTCGGTTTGTCCGTTGTAGCCTCGTATTTGATATCGACGGCATTGTCGTTTGTTAATGTATATGTAACCTTGAGGTTCAGATTTCCGGGGAAACCGGCTTCACCGTCTTTGGAGAGATACGTCAGTTCCACACTCTGGTCATTTACCTGTTTGGCATCCCAAACAACCGTATGATAACCTTCCGGACCACCATGCAGGCAGTGTCCGTTGTTATTCTGCGGTAGCTGGTATTCGGCACCGTCCAACGAGAACTTGCCATTTGCGATACGGTTTCCGTAACGACCGATCAACCCGCCGTAGTTATTGTTCGGATTGTCCACATACTGTTGGACATTATCGTATCCCAAGACGACATCCGTCATTTTGCCATCCTTGTCGGGAACCATGACCGACACCAGGCGCCCGCCCCAGTTCGTCACACAGGCTTCCGCACCATTCTGGTTCTTCAACACATATAATGCAGTCGGTTTCCCCTGCACTTCTGATACGAAATCTGATTTCATCAGTCCAGAAAGAGTGGCTTCCTCTTTTTTCTCAGTACATGACAACAAAACACACATTGCCATGACAGCCATACATAGTCTCTTCATTTTCGATACTAATAAATTAAATGTTTGTTAGATAGGCAGCAAATATACGCTATTATTGTCAAAAACAAACGATGCTGTAGGATAATGTTGTTTAATACAAATCACTTTCGTACTTTTGTCTGTCATAATAAAGAAAAATGAAACAGTATTTAGAATTACTCGATCGTGTCCTCCGTGAAGGAGTTAAGAAAGAAGATCGGACAGGAACCGGTACATACAGTGTATTCGGACATCAGATGCGCTTCAATCTTGAAGACGGCTTTCCCCTGCTCACAACAAAGAAACTGCATTTGAAATCCATTATATATGAATTACTTTGGTTTCTTCAAGGCGATACAAATGCAAAATACTTGCAGGAACATGGAGTGAGGATCTGGAACGAATGGGCCGACCCTGATGGCAATTTAGGACATATCTACGGTTTCCAATGGCGTTCATGGCCGGACTATAAAGGCGGAAGCATCGATCAGATCAGTGAGGCGGTAGAGACAATCAAGCATAATCCGGATTCACGCCGTATCATCGTCAGCGCTTGGAATGTGGGGGATCTGGACAATATGAATCTGCCTCCCTGCCACGCTTTCTTCCAGTTTTATGTGGCAAACGGCCGCCTGAGCCTGCAAATGTACCAGCGCAGTGCCGATATTTTCTTGGGTGTACCTTTTAACATTGCCTCGTATGCATTGTTATTACAAATGATGGCACAGGTAACCGGACTGAAAGCCGGAGATTTTGTCCATACGCTTGGCGATGCACATGTTTATACCAACCATCTTGAACAGGTGAAGTTGCAATTGACGCGTGATCCGCGCCCTCTTCCCCGGATGGAAATCAACCCGGAAGTGAAAGACATATTCGGTTTCCGGTACGAAGATTTCAACCTGACGGGATACGACCCTCATCCTCATATCAAAGGTGAAGTGGCCGTATAAGAGATCTATGATAAATGATAAATCATAAATTATAAATCATAAATGGCAATGAGTACTATTTCAATTGTAGCAGCTATTTCCGACAATAATGCGATTGGGAAGAATCTGGGTCTGCTCTGGCACATGCCGGCAGACATGAAGCGTTTTAAAGACCTGACAACAGGCCACGCCGTAATAATGGGACGTAAAACTTTCGAGTCTTTACCAAAAGGCCCATTGCCCAACCGTAAAAATGTCGTGCTGACGACCATGCCGGAAGCAGGTTTCATCAATTGCTTTGCCTGCGAATCCATGCATGACGCACTGGATATCTGTGAAAAAGAAGAAAACATCTTCATCATCGGAGGTTCTCTGGTTTACAGACAAGGATTAGGGATTGCCGACAAGATGTACCTGACCCGCATTCATGGAGAGTTTCCGGATGCAGATGCATTTTTCCCTGTTGTCAACTGGGATCTGTGGGAAGAGGTGGAACGACAGGAATTTCCTGCCGACGAGAAAAATCCGTACCCCTACACATTCCTGACTTACGTTCGTAAAAAATAAAATTACTCCTAATTAACGGTAATTTTGCAACTTTTTGCTCTTTCTTTGTATCTATATAAGAAACGGGTTCGGATTTATGATTTTCGACTTACCAGTCCTACTTCATAAATCATAAATCTGGAATCATAAATCTGAAAGATATGAAGATAAGAGCAATTATTGTTTTAACCCTGATCGCATGCGGAATAGTATCTGCTATCTCCTACGTGAAGGCAAATCGGGTATCCACCAACGAAAAGGCTATCATAGAAGCCATCCAGACAAAAAATACCCCGGCATTGATCCAGTCGCTTATCACCCGGATGAAAAACCAACTGGAGAAAGACGCCGACACATTCCCCGAACTGATCAAAGAGATCGAGACTTATGCCGGCACATGCCCCGACTCCGCATCCGTGGCCGTACTCCACTCCATGATTGCGGAGATGTATAACAACTATTATATGCAAAACCGTTGGAACATCAACCAGCGGACCGAACTGGCAGGCTATGTCCCCGATGATATCCGGGAATGGACTTCCAACCTCTTCAAGGAAAAGATCAAACAGGAACTGAGACTATCTCTCCAACCGGCGCAGTTACTGCAACAAACACCGGTCAGCCAGTATAACCTGATCCTGAAGAAAGGAAAAGACATGCCTCAACTTCGTCCTACCCTATATGATTTCCTTGCTTTCCGGGCGATCGACATACAACCGTCTGCAATATGGTACAAGGATCTGATTGCTTTCCGTCGGACACAACCGGATAAGAAAGCGTTATTACTGGACGAACTGGACTACTGGCAATATAAATACGACAACCAGGCAGCAAATACGACCGACTACCGAAACGCGTTGGACAGCCTATATAAGGTATATGAAAAAGAACCGTTTGCCGCCGAAATACGGATCGCCAGTATGAATCTCCTCCAACGGGAACGCTATCAAGGCAACAAGGCTCATCAGGATTCCATCCAGGCGCTCATTTATACGCTTTGCAAAGAAAGCATTGCACAATATCCCCAATATGACCGGATCAACATTTTCAAGAACCAACTGAACGAAATGGAAACGCCGGTCTTGAATATCCAATCCGACAACAATGTGTATCCGGGCAAGGATCTCACGTTGCAAATCAAGTATGTCAACACGCCTCAATTAGTTGTGCGCATCTACAAAAGCCTTCGCCAGCCGGAAGATGCCTGGCGGAATTACTACAAGAACAGTAAAAGCATGCGGGGAAAGCTGGTAAAAGAGGTCACATTCAAGATGGATCTCGCCAATTCATACACCGAAGCCGATTCCACGCTGACCATTCCGATGGACCAATTGGGATTGTACGAATATGTGATTACGGTTCCCGGTAGACAACTGTCCGTTTCCAACCGTTTCAGCGTCAGCCGTCTGGCAGCCCTTACCCGTAGCCAGACAAACAATTCGGAAGTACTTGTCACCGACCTCGAAAGCGGCAAACCGATCGAAGGGGCGACCGTCATCTATTACAAAACCAATATGATGAACGGAACAATCCAGCGTCAAGGAGAAGTCAAGACAGACCGGTTAGGGATCGCCGTCCTTCCCGCCCAAAAGAAGATCGAACACATACGTCCGGTATTCCGCGAAGACACCTCTTCCATCATCACAAATATATATCCGTACGGAACTTCCCGCTCCGACCAGAAAAAAGAAAGAGTCGATTTGTCGCTCTTCACCGACCGGGGCATCTACCGGCCGGGACAAAACGTATTCTTCAAAGGAATCGCTTATGTAAAAGATACGGACAACCCGCATGTGGTGGCCGGACGAACCTATACCGTCACCTTGCGGGATGCCAACTACAAAGAAGTGGCCAGCAAAGAATTCAAGACAGACCGGTTCGGTTCCTTCAACGGAGAATTTACCATCCCGGCACAGACCTTGAGCGGAAACTTCACGCTTGTTTCGGAGCGGACCCGCACAAACATCCGGGTAGAAGAATATAAACGCCCGACTTTCAAAGTCAGCTTCCTGCCAATCCAGGAAGAAGTCTCCTTCGGCCATCCTGTGAAGATCACAGGTGAAGCGCAGACTTTCTCCGGTATCGACCTCCAGACCGGCGAGGTAAACTGGACAATCACCCGCCGGCCGTTCTGGGCACGTTTTTATATGCCGGACCCGTTCGACTTCACATACAAACAAGTGGCTAACGGAACGGCAAAGATTGACAACAAAGGCAATTTCACGATTTCCTTCGTACCCGAACGGCCGGGAACTTCGGATATGCGCCCTGCCTTCCAGAGCTACGAAGTAACGGCAACCCTGACCGACAGCAAAGGAGAGACACAAGAAGCAAGCTATACATTCTCCGTCGGCGATACAGGTATCCTATTGGATATCCAAATGCCCGGACAGGAAATGGAAAGCGATTCCGCCAAAGCAGTGATAACGGCCTATACGGTGAACAGGCAGAAAGCATCTGCGGAAGGAAGTTACACGATCTATTCACTGTCGGACGAAAAGCCGGAAAAGGATATGTTCGGTACAGACCGGTACAAAATCAATAAACTGGTAGCTGTGGGAACTTTCATAACGGGAGACGAAATATCACCTGCCGTATTCCGCGAACTTCCCGCCGGACGCTATCGTCTGGAAGTGAAATCGACCGACTCCAACGGGAAAGAAGTTTCCGCCAATCAAGACTTCATCCTGTACAACCGACGGGACAAACGGCCGCCCGTATTTATGCACACCTGGCTGATCGAGGAAAAGACTACCTGCGCTCCGGGAGAAGAGGCTGCGTTCATATTCGGCACCTCCGACAAAGACACCCATATAGTATATGAAGTATATTCAGCTACCAACAAATGTATAGAGCGTAAACAGATCCGGTTGAGCGATGAAAACCGGACATTCCGCATTCCGTTCAAGGAAACGGACGGGGAAGGTTTCACAGTATCCTTCACTTTTGTCAAAGACGGCAAGGCGTATGTGACGCAAGTCCCGGTCTACCGCCGCCAGCCGGACCGGAGATTGACGATCCAAACCGAGACATTCCGCGATCATTTATTGCCGGGGAGCAAGGAAAACTGGAAATTCCGTATTACGGATGCAGATTCAGCCTCCGTCTCAGCAGAGGTATTGGCGAGCATGTACGATGCCTCATTGGATAAGCTGTTGCCTTTCAAGTGGTCGTTTTCTCCTAAAAGAGATATTTACCTACATGCACCGCGCTTCTCGGAAGGAACCGCATTCACAAACAGTAGCCGGTACGAAACAGGAGACCGGAAAGGATTGAACGTCCCGCAATACCAATACGACCGCCTCGACTGGCAAGGCGTTTTGTCGTTGGGATATCGCTACGGACGCAGCAACCAGGTCTTTGCAACCGGAGCCGTCATGAAATCGGCAGCCGCCCCGGCTGTAGCCGAAGTTCTCAGCATCACCGACGACAGTGCGCCGTTGGAAGAATCGGCAATAAAAGCGGACCAAGGTGTCGCTAATATCATTGCAGAAGAAGAGGTGGAAGAAAGCGGAAAACCTTTCTTCCCGAATAACTCGGTCGAACTTCGTGAAAACTTCGCCGAAACCGCCTTCTTCTATCCGGCATTAGTGACCGACGAAGCAGGCGATGTAGCGTTCAGCTTCACAATGCCCGAAAGCAACACGACCTGGAAACTGCAACTGTTAGCACAGACGGAAGACCTGAAATACGGCTACCTGTCCCGCGAGATCATCACCAATAAGCCGTTGATGGTAACTCCCAACCTACCGCGTTTCCTGCGTCAGGGCGATGAAGTGACCATCACGACGCAAATCAGCAACCAATCCTCCGCCACTATGAACGGACGCGCCAGCCTGGAACTATTCGATCCGGACAACGACCAGCCGGTGATCTGCCTCACCAAATCGCAGAAACCTTTCACCTTGGGGGCCGACAGCACCACGACTGTCAGTTGGTCATTCAAGGTTCCGGCCTCTGCGGCGGGTGTCATCGGTTGCCGTATCGTGGCCGATTCGGATAAAGGAAGTGACGGCGAACAGCATTTAATCCCGGTTCTTTCGAACGAGATATTAGTGACGGAAAGCACCCCGTTCTACCTGTTCGACAAGAGCGAAGAAGTGATCCGCCTGAAAGACAACAAAGGTATCCGTCCGTTCCGCACGACACTGGAGCTGACCGCCAACCCGATCTGGTATGCCGTACAGGCGCTGCCGACTCTCACCCAACCGGAAAACGACAACGTCATTTCCTGGTTCGCCTCTTATTACAGCAATACGTTGGCAAGCTACATCGCCACCGCCCACCCCCGCATCCAGCAGGTCATCAGCCAATGGAAAGCACAAGGCGGAAACGCCTCTACGCTCTATTCCAACCTGGAAAAGAATGCAGAACTGAAAAACATCCTTCTACAGGAAACACCCTGGGTATTGGAAGCGGACAATGAAACGGAACAAAAACAGCGTTTGTCGCTCCTTTTCGATCTGAACCGGGCAGCCGGACAACGGGAGATCGCCCTCCGCCATCTTCTCGACCTGCAAACGCCGGATGGAGGCTGGGGATGGTTCAAAGGCATGTATCCGAGCCAGGAGATCACGCTTTATATTTTGAAAGGGATGAACCAACTGACCGAGTTGAATGCTGTCGAATATAACCAGCAGGAAAAAGAGATGCAGATAAAAGCCCTGACATTCGTGGACAAACAAATCCAGTCCGATTATGAGGCATTACAAAAGATCAAGAACTGGCAGAAAAATGAAATTTCTCCATTGGAAATCGAATACCTGTTTGTCCGCAGCCAGTACCGCGACATCCCTGAGTTAGGTTCGGCACGTGAAGCGATCCGCTACTACACGAACCTGGCAGAAAAACAATGGAGCAAACAATCCATCTATGGGAAAGGAGAAATAGCGTGGCTCATGTGGCGCAACGGGAAGAAAGAAACCGCCGGTGACATCCTTGTCTGGTTGCGTAAAACAGCATCCACTTCAGCAGACAAAGGCATGTACTGGGCAAACAACCGGAGAGGGGAAAACTTCTTTGTCTCCCCGATCGACACCCATTGCCTGCTGATGGCTCTCTTTAATGAAGTTTCGCCCGACAAACAAAAAACGGACCGGATGAAACAATGGTTGCTCAGCCAGAAACAGACACAGAACTGGGAATCCGTCCCGGCTACGGTCAACGCAATTTATGCTTTACTCCTGACAGGTAGCGACTGGCTGGACGCCAACAACACCTGTACCGCCAAGTGGGGCAAGCAAACATACAGCACCACAACCGGAGAATCGGCCACCGGCTACCTGAAAGTAACCGTATCGGATGAAAAAAGGATTGCATCCGAAGGAAATACCATCTCCATCCGGAAGGAAGGAGCGGCGCCTGCGTGGGGAGCTGTCTACGAGCAATATTTCCAGAATATCAACGATGTGAAAAAGCAGAAAGGTATCCTGAACGTAGAAAAGAAGCTATTCGTAGAAACGAATAACGGAACGGAACAACAACTTCGTCCCGTCACCCCGGATGAACCGCTTCGTATCGGCGACAAAGTGATCGTCCGCCTTGTGGTCCGCACCGATCGCGAAATGGACTATGTCTTTCTGAAAGACCTCCGTGCCGGTTGCTTTGAACCGGCGGCCCAACTTTCCGGTTCTGTCTACAGGGACGGAGTCGGGTATTACCAGTCGCCGACAGATGTTTCGGAGAATTTCTTCTTCGACCGCCTGCCCCAGGGGACTTTTGTACTGGAATATGCCGTATACGTGTCACGCACCGGTGAATATGCAGGCGGTATCAGTACGATCCAATGCCTCTATGCACCGGAATTCGTCTCGCATACGGAAGGAAACATCGTCAAGGTGGATTAAGCGAAGCTCCCGGCAGAAGACAACGCATGTGCAGCCAGCCCCGCCGGCTCCCGGCGAAGATAGCTGCACGTGAATCCGGTCCTGCTGGCTCTCGGCAAAGCCGGCTGCATGTGAATCTGCCTCCGCTGGCTCCCGGTAAAGCCGGCTGCACGTGAATCTGCCTCCGCCGGCTCCCGGCAGAACCAGCTGCATGTGAATCCGGCTCTGCCGGCTCCCGGCGACGGTAGCTGCACGTGAATCCGGCCTCCCCGGCTCGCGGCGGAAGCAGAATTTTATTTTTTAAAGAAACTAATTCAGTAGTAAACATTATCTTTGCATTCTAAACAATAGCTAAATAAAAAGAGAAGATGAAACAGATTATTTTTATTTTCATGGCGATCCTGTTGGCAACAGGAATGGCATCAGCTCAGAACAAGGCTGTAATCTCGGCAGATGAAACCTCTTTCGATTTCGGAACGATCAAGGAAGCGAACGGCAATGTGTCGCACACTTTTAAAATAAAGAATACAGGCGAAGCACCGTTGGTCCTGACACGTGTCATCGCCTCTTGCGGCTGCACGACACCGGAATGGACCAAAGAACCGATTGCCCCGGGTAAAACAGGCGATATTAAAATCACTTACAACCCGAAAGACCGTCCCGGCCCTTTTGTCAAGACTATTTCCGTATACAGCAACGGTAAAACCGGTAGTTTTATCCTGACAATCCGGGGAGAAGTAGAATAATAACAGGAAAACTGAACGATAAAGAATGTTGAACAGAAACAAACTGGTCTTTATTCTCGCCGGTATACTGTTTGCAATAAACAGTATATCGGCACAAAATAACGCCCAAATCAGTGCAGACGAGCTGATCCATAACTTCGGAACGATAGGGGAATCCGATGGATTGGCAAGTCACGTATTTACGATCAAAAACACAGGTAACGGCCCGCTTGTCATCACGCGGATCACGGCATCCTGCGGCTGTACGCAGCCCGAATGGACCAAAGAGCCCATCGCTCCGGGAAAGACCGGAGAAGTAAAAGTAACCTACAACCCGAAAGGACGTCCCGGCCCTTTTTACAAAACTATAGCGATCTACAGTAACGGAAAAAAAGGCAGTTTCTCCTTAGGTATCAAAGGAAACGTAACCCCTAAAGAAGCTCAACCCATACTGATTTATCCGTATAGCATCGGCGACCTGAAACTGCAAACAAAAAATATTCTTTACAGCACGATCCGCCCCGAAGAAACATTGGGAGAAAAGATCAACCTGATCAATGAAGGAAAAACATCCCTGAACATCCATTTAGGAAAAACGCCTCATTATCTGAACGTCGTAGCCAATCCTACAAAACTGGCTCCGGGTGAAACAGGCGAAATATCCATCCTCATGAATGCGAAAGAGGCAAAACGAAAAGGCCGCATGACAGCCGAAATTCCGGTAACGGTCGAAAGTATCGGTCAGAAGAAAGGAACAGAAGGCAAACTGCATGTTGCAGCCAATATCATAGACGACTTCAGCAAACTGACTGCCTCTGAGAAGGCGAAAGCTCCGGTAGCCCAGCTATCGGGCACCTTGCTCGACTTCGGCAAACTGCCCGATAAAAGCAGCTTTATCCCGTTGGTCGGCGGAAGGGTGAGCGGGACGATCGAAATCACCAACTCCGGGAAATCGCCGCTTGTCATCTATAGCGCGACCTGCGATGACGAACGTGTCGCTGTTTCCGGCGGCAAAAGAGAAATCAAACCGGGCACGACAGCCACTTTCAAAGTGACAGTACGCCCGAAAGAGATAAAAACAAAACTGGAAGCCCTCATCAATTTCGTATGCAACGACCCGAACGGTCCGGTACGGCTTGTGAAGGTAACCGCCAATAAATAACCAATTGTCTAAAATGATGGAACATCCCGAAAACGACGATCTGTACAGAGGATTAAAGGTGAACAAAGGCGTAGCCGATGTGCCGACGGTAAATCCTTATCTGAAAAGAAGGATTCAACGTAAAGAATATACGCCCGCCGAATTTGTGGAAGGCATACTGAAGGGGAACATTACGATCCTCAGCCAGGCAGTGACGCTGGTGGAAAGCTCCAAATACGAACACCAGCAAGTAGCACAAGAGATTATCGAAAAATGCTTGCCACATGCAGGAAAGTCGGTCCGCATCGGTATCACCGGCGTGCCGGGCGCCGGTAAAAGTACCTCGATCGATGCGTTCGGTATGCATCTGATAGGGGAAGGACGTAAACTGGCCGTGCTGGCGATCGACCCCAGCAGCGAGCGCTCGAAAGGCAGCATCCTCGGCGATAAAACCCGAATGGAAGCCTTGTCCCGTGAAAAGAACGCTTTCATCCGCCCTTCGCCATCGGCGGGTTCTTTAGGTGGCGTTGCCCGTAAAACACGCGAAACGATCGTGCTCTGCGAAGCCGCCGGGTTCGACACGGTATTTGTCGAGACAGTCGGTGTCGGACAAAGCGAAACGGCTGTCCACTCGATGGTCGATTTCTTCCTGTTGATCCAGCTTGCCGGTACCGGAGACGAACTGCAAGGCATCAAGCGCGGCATCATGGAGATGGCGGACGGGATCATCATCAACAAGGCGGATGGCGACAACCTGGAAAAAGCGAAACTGGCAGCCGCGCAGTTCCGTAACGCCTTGCATCTCTTCCCGGCTCCCGAATCAGGCTGGTTCCCGAAAGTATTGACCTATTCGGGTTACTACAACCTGGGGATTAAAGAAATCTGGGACATGGTCGGAGAATATATGGAATTCACCCGAAAGAACGATTACTTCGATTACAAGCGCAACGAACAGGCCAAGTATTGGATGTACGAAAGTATCAACGACACGCTCCGCGAAACGTTCTACCACAATCCGGCGGTAGAAAACATGTTGAACTTCACGGAGCAACAGGTATTGAATAACGAGATCAGCTCATTCGTTGCCGCCAAACGGATGATGGATCTGTTCTTGGAGAATCTGTCTGCAAAGAAATAAATATAAACACACAATACCGGTCTTATCCGGTTCACGAGTGTCTCAAAGGCTCATTTTGAGGCACTCGTTTTTTATCTGAATTATCATGGAAAAGAAAAAACTTATACTGCTATTGCTAAGTTGTGCGGTAATCACGGAGGCTCATGCAGCCTACCAAGGCCGCGTGTATGTAGACTCCAACCGGAACGGAATCTACGACAAAGGAGAGAAAGTCTTAAAAGACATCCGGGTTTCCGACGGATTAAACGTTGTCAAAACGAATGCCGAAGGTCTTTACACACTTCCCGGACACGAACGGGAACGGTTTATCATCATCACCACTCCTTCCGGCTACAGGACAGACAATCAATATTACCGGCGGATCAACGGCACAGGGCAAACATACGATTTCGGCCTGCAAACCTGGAAAGGACGCATCAGGCCGGATGGCAGCCACAAGTTCATCCATATTTCCGACACCGAGATATTCAACACGGAGAACCAGGAAGACTGGGCGAATAACGTCCGGGATTATGCAGCCAATGAGAACATCGCATTTATCATCCATACCGGCGATATCTGCTATGAAAACGGATTGAAGAATCATATCCATCTGATGAACACGTCGAACATGGATTGCCCGATGTTCTACTGTATCGGCAATCATGATCTTGTAAAAGGGAAATACGGGGAAGAAGTTTTTGAAAATGTTTACGGCCCGGTCTATTACTCCTTCGACTTCGGAAATGTCCACTATGTCGTTACCCCGATGGCAGGAGGCGATCATCAGCCCGGCTATACAAAAGAAGACGTTTACCGCTGGCTGAAGAACGACCTGGCACAGGTTCCGGCCGGAAAACCAATCATGGTGTTTAATCACGATTTGCTGACTTCCGGGAACGAGTTTGTTTTCGGTATCGACGGAAACGAACAGATCAACCTGAACGAACATAACCTGAAAGCCTGGTTATACGGGCATTGGCATAACCATTTCGTTCGCAAACAAGGAGAAGTATTAACGATATCGACAGCAACGCTTGACAAAGGAGGAATCGACCACTCGACTTCCGCCTTCCGCGTGGTGGACGTAGACCGGAAAGGAGATATCCGGACCTCCCTTCGCTATACATATATAAATAAGTCCATTGAAATCGCCTCGATCGCGAATGAGGCATGTGCAATGACGGCAGACGGAAAGGTTCCCGTATCGGTCAACACATACAATGCGGTTGCTCCTGCCGTGCGTGTCACTTATAGTTGTGCCGTGGACGGCAAGATTGTCCAGCCGGAAACACAGCTTACTCAAAATACAGATTGGAACTGGTCCGGAAAGGCCAATCTCCCGGCAGATTGTAAAGGCAAACGGGTTTTCATAACAGCAAAAGCGTTGTTCGACAATGGAGAAATAACAGTCAGCTGTTCCTCATTTTTGTACCAGCCGGAAGAGATTGGCGAAACTCCTCAACTGGCGTGGATCCGGAATGTAAATGCCAACCTTTACTTTTCATCTCCGGTCGTTGCCGGTGGCAACGTGTATGTCGCTTCTCTCGATGAGGATTTGAAGGGAGAAGGCGCGATATTTGCTCTGGATGCAAAGACTGGTGAATTACAATGGAAGTATCCGGTACGCAACTCCATCAAAAACACGATTGCCGTTGACGAAGGGACCGTCTTCGCACAAGATGCGGAAGGTTACTTATACGCCATCGACGCACAGACGGGCAAACTGAAATGGGATATAAAGATGAATGTCGCCGGCCTCCCTGTCCTTGTAGACGGACTGACAGCCGCCAATGGCATCGTCTATGTCGGAAGCGGAAAGGCATTCGGGGCCTATAACGGGAAAACGGGCGAAGCTGTCTGGCTGAACAAAGGCTGGCCGCAAGGAGAAGCCACGACATCGACTCCCCTGCTGATAAACGGAGTTGTTGTTTCAGGTGCAAACTGGCGAGGCTTCTACGGCAACGATGCACAAACGGGAGAACTGCTTTGGAAACTCGATAAAGACGGGATCACGGACAGAGGCGCAACACCGGCCTATGTCGGCAACCTGCTTTATGTCGCTTCGCGCCAGTCTTTATTTATCATCGACAGCCGTTCGGGGAAAGTGGTGGTCCGCAAAGAGTTGCCATTCAATGTACAGGTCAACTCCACTCCGTTAGTAACGGACAACCTGATTATGTTCGGTACACAAACGGACGGTCTGGTAGCACTCGATCGTGAAACATTTGAAGTCAAATGGAAAGCTCAAACTTCACCGGCCCTGGTTTATACTGCTCCTTACTCCCGCCATCCCGCCGCTACGATCGAAACAAGTCCCCTGTTTGTCGGAGGAACGGTTTATTTCGGTGCATCCGACGGCATTATCTATGGAGTCAATCCGGAAAACGGGCAAACGGTCTGGAAACACAAAACGGGCGCACCTCTGTTCTCGACATTGGCAACAGACGGACGCATGATCTTCGCTACCGACTTCGGAGGCAATGTTTATGCATTCAGGTGTAACGGATCATTATAGTCGGACAAGGATATAAAAAGCCCCGCGAAACTCTTCCGCAGGGCTTTTTATATCCTTGTCAAGAACAAATCAAATGGAAGAAATACGCAACGTATTCAACAGATCACGATTGATCGGTTTGTCATTCTTGATTGCTTTCGAGAAAGGAACATACACGATTTCATCGTTTTGAATTCCCATCATCACATTACGCTGGTCGTCCAGCAATGCATCGACTGCGGCAACTCCCATGCGGGTAGCCAAAATACGGTCCTGCGCTGTCGGCGAACCACCACGTTGCAAGTGTCCCAAAATCGAAACGCGCACGTCGAACTGCGGATATTCCTTCTTCACACGTTCGGCAACGCCCATAGCACCACCGGTCACTTCACTTTCCGCAACAAGAACGATACTGCTGTTCTTCGACTTACGGAAACCGGTTTCGATCATCTCGGCCAACTGGTCTTTCTCCACCGATATCTCCGGAATGATAGCCGCTTCCGCACCCGACGCAATCGCACCGTTCAAAGCCAGGAATCCGGCATCACGCCCCATCACTTCGATAAAGAACAGACGGTCATGGGAAGTTGCCGTGTCACGGATTTTATCGACACATTCCATGATTGTATTCAAAGCCGTATCATAGCCGATCGTGATATCCGTACCATACAGGTCATTATCGATCGTACCGGGCAGGCCGACAATCGGATAATTAAATTCCTGTGCAAAGATGCGGGCGCCGGTCAACGTCCCGTCCCCCCCGATGGCAACCAAAGCATCGATGCCGTGCTCCATCAGTTTGTCGTAAGCCTGCTTACGGCCTTCCGGTGTCTTGAACTCTGCACAACGGGCCGTCTTCAGGATAGTACCGCCGCGCTGAATAATATTACTTACATTCTGAGTCTTGAAATTTTCAATTTCGTCGGTTATCAAGCCCTTGTATCCACGATAGATACCTTTAACGGACATTCCGTTGTAAATAGCGGAACGTGTCACTGCACGAATAGCAGCGTTCATTCCGGGAGCATCACCTCCGGACGTTAAAATGCCAATACACTTAACTGCAGACATAGCGTCTTATATTTTATATGTTCGCGGCAAAAGTAATAATTATTTGCCAAAAAGCTGTCTATTTTCCAAAACTTCATCAAATCTTAACCCGAAAGGTCAGCGGTTGGCATTCAACTCACGGATGCGCACAGCTACTTCTTCCATCAACCATTTCGGGGTAGACGTGGCTCCGCACACCCCCACGCTGTTCACACCTTCCGGCAACGGCTCGGTAATTTCCTTCGCTTCGGAGATAAAGACCGTGTTCGGGTTCGCCTTCCTGCATTCTTCCAACAGCATCTTGCCATTGGAACTTTTCTTTCCGGCAACAAAATACACCCAATCATGCCTGGAAGCAAACGTCTTGATGTTCGGCAACCGGTTCGCCACCTGGCGGCAGATCGTATCGAAATACTCGAACCGAACTCCCTCCGCAATACGGCGCCGGATCTCGGCCACCACTTCACGGAACCCGTCCAGCGACTTGGTCGTCTGTGAGAAGAGGCAGATATTCCGGTTAAAATCCAGCCGGTCGAGATCCTCCACCTTCTCGATAACGACAGCAGTACCTTCCGTCTGTCCGACCAGGCCGTTTACCTCGGCATGCCCTTTCTTTCCATAGATCACAACCTGCGTATGGGTGTCGCGCGTAGCCACATAACATTTATGTATCTTACGCTGCAATTGAAGCACCACCGGACAGGTCGCATCTACGATCGTTATATTGTTCCGCCGGGCAATCTCGTAAGTCGACGGCGGTTCTCCATGCGCCCGAAGCAACACCTTTTCACCTTTCAGGCGGGTAAACTCATCGTGCTCGATCGTCCGCAGCCCTGACTCCTCCAACCGTTCCACTTCCAGGCTGTTGTGCACGATATCTCCGAGGCAATACAACCGGTCCGTATTTTTCAGTTCACGTTCGGCGCTTTCGATAGCCGTCACCACCCCGAAGCAAAAGCCGGAACCTTTATCTATCTCGACTTCTATCATAATGAATCCGTCTCCACTACTTTTTCATACTGTTCCAACAGCCAGGCCTTCTGTTCGGCAATCGTCAGATGCGAGTTATCCAGCTCCAGCGCATCGTCCGCCTTACGGAGCGGGCTTTCGGCACGCGTCATATCGATATGGTCACGCGTCTTGACATTTTCGAGGACTTCTTCAAAAGAAGCCGCCTCCCCTTTGGCTTTCAGTTCGTCCAGACGGCGTTGGGCACGCACTTCCGGACTGGCTGTCACGTAAATCTTCAGTTCTGCATCCGGGAACACAACCGTACCGATATCCCGGCCGTCCATCACGATCCCCTTCGCTTTTCCCATCTCCTGCTGCTTGGCAACCATCGCACGGCGTACAAAACCTAAAGCGGCAATCGGGCTTACCCGGTTGGCGACTTCCATGCCCCGGATCTCTTTTTCCACTTTCACACCGTTCAGATAGGTATCGGGACGTCCGGTTTCCGGGTTAAAACGAAAAGAGATATCGATGTCGCCCATCGAATCCTGCAACTTCTTTTCATCGATTCCCCCGTCCGCAAAGAATCCATGTTGCAGGCTGTACAACGTAACCGCCCGATACATCGCTCCCGTATCAATATAAGTATATCCCAACTCCTTTGCCAAATCTTTTGCCATCGTGCTCTTCCCGGTAGAAGAGACACCGTCTATCGCTATAATAATCTTTTTCATTGCCATATATATTAATGTAAAGGAGTTGCAAATATACAACAGATTATTTTCCTTCCCTTTATAAATTATCCTATTCATCCTTATATTTTATTGTTTTCCACATAATTCATTAACCGTCCGCTTGCCGGCGAACGATCTATAAGTTATGGCAAAGATGCTAATGTAAGGTGAGTTCGATATAATCCAATAAATTATAACAAGAGTAACCGCATCAAAATTTTCCAAGGCTGTGATCTTCATACGAAGTTTTCTGCAAATCATCTGTCACTCTATCACTATGAAGATTGTATCCGTTGATATTCAAACGTTAGTAGCAATGATACATGACGTTTTCATCTATCACTCATCTATCACTCCTAAAACATGGTATTTCTATCATATAATTGAAAAACAGCACATTGTCCTCTTTCGCTTTTGAAAAAGCATATCAAATAATCAAATAAACAAATGTAAAAACGAATACAATAGGTGTTAAATTGGCTGAATACGGTTCTTCATTCCACAAAAGCCATCTCTTTTTTAGCAAAGGACAAGCACATAATCCCGTAAACACCCCCATGTCGCCACCCTTTACACCCGGGTGTGCCGGCTCTCTACACCCGGGTGTAAAAAGGGGCAACAGGGGGATGTCCGGCAACTAAAGCACCTTTCCGGGCCATGAGAACTACTTGGTTTTACATATTTTATAGTCGTTTTTACATATAATAATCGAATGATTTGCAGGAGTGAGAATAGGGCGCTTGTTGTTTGTGTTATTTACAATACACTCATATACAAGTATTTACAAACAAAATATATGTTTCCCCACCCAATTACCTGTGATAGGGTAGTGACACTGTAGTGATAGAGAAAACAGGCATGTATCACTAACAGAACAAGCTGAATATCAACAGGTAAAGAGGAATAAGTGACACAGTGACAGATGGAATGGGAAAAACGTAAGGTCAAAAAGCCGGATTTATTCAGAAATCGCTGATCGTAGTGGAAATGCTCAGCATCATGGAAAGAGCCGATGGATGATATTTGGCTACGGAAACGCCTACATCGAACATCTTGATCCGCACACCGGCTCCACCCGAGAAACCGGCAAGGGCGTTCCCCCCCTGCAATTTCATGTCCAATGCCGTTTTAGGATTATATCCTATGCCCAACCAAAAGTTGTCGGAAGGGACATAATCGACACCGATCACCAGATGCTTTACAAAGGATTTGAAAAAATTATCCCCCGTATATTCCTTGTCGTAATCGTCCACATAGTCGACCTTCCACTTCGTCAGGTACTGCGCAGTAAGCGACAAGCGGATCGGCGCATGCGCCATCTGTTTGGTGATCCCCATCTGGATATCCCATGGCATTTTCTGGCGTTCGTCCTCGTAGGCCTTCAATTGCGCCCCGATATTCTTGAAAGCAAAGCCGAAAGAAAATCCTTTCTCAGAATCATAATAGCTCAAGCCGGCATCGACAGCCAGGCCGATCGAGGTATAATCGCCGATACCCGAATACAGAAACTTCAACGAAGCCCCGCCCCGCCATCGCTCGGAAAGGTCATACGAGAAGAAACCGTTCACACTGATGTCCTTTGCCGTAAAATCTCCCGTCGGAAGGCCTTCCTCCGACATTCCCCGTATCTTTCCCTGGCTGAAAAACGAAGCTCCCACACCCCAGGCGCCTTTTTCTTTGTATGCCTTGGTAAAGAGGGCACTGCCGACATTGATATCCGATATGTAATTCAGGTAATTCAGATTGACCATCTTATCCATCTCGGCTCCCAGCAAAGCGGGGTTGTGGAAAATCAGGGAAGGATCCCGTTCGATCAATGACATCGTATTGCCTCCCATCGCATTGGCTCTTGCCGAAGACGGATAGCGGAGAAAAGTATATCCGGTATCGCCGGTTTGCCCGGCAACAGCCTGTAACAGGAAGGAAAAGAAGAGTATAAATAGAATATTTTTCATATTTCTCAGGTAAAATGCCTACAAAGATAAATAAATGCAGAGATATACATCCCAATTACAGAAACGGGAAAAAGCCCAAAAAGGTATATGGGAGCTATTATTTTTATTCCCAGTCAAAAAAAAAGTAAAAATAGCGTATATTTAATACGAATTGTTCGGATTTAAAAAATAACTCCGTATATTTGTCGCAGAAGAAAAACACATCTTTAAACACTAAGAGATATGGAAGTTAAGAAATCACCGAAAGCGGACCTGGAAAAAGGTAAGACGATGGGTATCCTGATGGGTATGATCGTCGGACTTGCAGTACTGTTCGTTGGCTTCGAATGGAGCGACCGTGAAATCACAATCGTCCAGAATGAGGGCGTTGCTGATATCATCGCGGAAGAAGAAGTTGAAATCACGAGACCGGAGGACACGCCTCCCCCACCTCCTCCACCCCCAGCACCTGCTGTGGCAGAAGTATTAACCGTTGTAGAAGATGACGTCAAGTTGGATGATGTCGACATCGTTTCTTCGGAAGACGATGCCTCTTCGGCACAGGTTGAAGCTTATACTCCTCCCGCAGTAGTTGAAGAAGAAGAGGAATCCTCACAGCAGATTTTTACTGTTGTAGAAACAATGCCTGAATTCCCCGGCGGACAAGGCGCTTTGTTGCAATACCTGTCGAAATCGATCAAATATCCGGTTATTGCCCAGGAAAACGGTATTCAGGGTCGTGTATCCTGCTCGTTTGTGGTTAACAAAGACGGTTCCATCGTAGACGCAGAAGTTATCCGTGGTGTTGACCCGTCACTGGATAAAGAAGCCCTCCGTGTGATCAACGCCATGCCGAAATGGTCACCGGGTAAACAGAGAGGTAAACCCGTACGTGTTAAATACACAGTGCCTGTTACATTCAGACTGCAATAATAACATGTAAATAGTACGAAAAGGCTGCTTCCATCGCAGCCTTTTTTATTTAAACAAAGATTCTATGTTCGCATTTAATGATATCCTACAGAAGATAGAGCAGGAAATTGCTCAACTTCAATTCACCTGTCCTCCCAAAAGTCTATACGACCCGATCGAATACATACTTTCACTCGGTGGAAAAAGAATCCGTCCGGCACTCGTATTAATGGCATGTAATCTATATCAGGAAAATATAGATGCAGCAATCAAGCCGGCCTTAGGACTGGAAGTATTCCACAACTTCACCCTTCTGCACGACGACCTGATGGACGAAGCCGATAAAAGAAGAAACAAACCGACGGTCCATAAAGTATGGAACGCCAACACGGCCATCCTCTCAGGCGATGCCATGCTGATCGCGGCCTATCAACTGATCGGCGAAACCAAGTCCGAGGCATTAAAAGAGATATTGGACCTGTTCACCCGCACGGCACTTGAGATATGCGGCGGACAGCAGTACGACATGGAGTTCGAATCGAGAACAGACGTAACGGAAGCGGAATATATCGAAATGATCCGGTTGAAAACAGCCGTACTGCTTGCCTGCGCCTTGAAGATGGGAGCCATTATGGGAAATGCGCCGGAAGCCGATGCCGAAGCGCTGTATCAGTTCGGTATCAATATCGGCCTGGCTTTCCAATTGCAGGATGACCTGTTGGATGTTTACGGTGACACCGCCACTTTCGGCAAAAATATCGGAGGGGACATACTCTGCAACAAAAAGACATTCATGCTGATCAATGCATTCCGACTTGCTTCGGACGCCCAAAAAGCAGAGTTGGACAGCTGGATCGGCAAAAAGACATTCGATCCGGCAGAGAAAATAGCCGCCGTAACAGCTATCTATGACCGCCTGCGGTTAAAAGAGTTGTCCGAAGTAAAAATACACGCGTATTATGACCTGGCCATGAACTGCCTTGACTCGTTAAGCGTAGCTCCCGAAAAGCTAAACATACTGAAAGGAGTCAGCGCCCGTTTAATGAATCGCCAATCTTGAAATGAAACTGATCGACACACACAACCACCTGTATTTGGAGGATTTTGATCCGGAGCAGGACCAACTGGTCACCGCGGCAAAAGAGTCGGGCATAGACGCCCTGCTCCTTCCGAATGTCGACACGGCCACCATCGGGAGGATGCATGATTTATGCGACCGCTATCCGGATTTCGCCTACCCGATGATGGGATTGCACCCGACCAGCGTGGACGAAAACTATGCCAATAACTTGAAGGCGACAGAGGCATGGCTCGGAAAACGCGCCTATTGCGGAATCGGGGAAATAGGCATAGACTTGTATTGGGACAAAACATTCCTGAAGGAACAAAAAGAAGTATTCGAGGAACAACTCAGATGGAGCATCGATCTCAATCTGCCGGTTGCCATCCATACCCGCGAGGCATACCCGGAAGTTTTCGACTCTTTATATAAGGTAGGAGCCGACATGCTCACCGGAGTCTTCCACAGTTTTACCGGTAATGAAGCAGAATTGGCTGAAATAAATAAACTAAAAAATTTCAAAATCGGAATAAATGGAGTGATTACATTTAAGAACTCCCGCCTATCGGAAATAATCCGTCAGACAGACATCGATAAAATAGTATTGGAAACAGACGCGCCTTACCTCGCTCCCGTCCCCTATCGGGGAAAAAGGAATGAGCCGGCCTATATCTGGAAAACGGCTGAAAAAGTAGCCCAGACCTATGGACTGACGCTCGAAAAGACCGTTGAAACAACACGGATAAATGCTCTAAAACTATTTAAAATCGAGAATAAACCAATATCATGAGATATTTTCGCGCGTATTCAAAATTTATCCGCCAGATATTGTGCATATATCAAGCAAAAACTATAGATTTGTGCACTGAAACGTTTGGATATGCGATTTTTTTCGTATTTTGCACCCGTTTTAGAAAAGCGGTGGCTTGTTTTTGGAGAGATGCTCGAGTGGTTGAAGAGGCACGCCTGGAAAGCGTGTAAACCCCTAAAGGGTTTCGCGGGTTCGAATCCCGCTCTCTCCGCTTTAAGATACCATGACGATTATTAATAACAAAAAAATAAAAACAAATAAGAGAATTATTAATCTTAAAAATTAAACACACAATGAAAAAGTATTTCGCAAAAACGTTCATGAGTTTATGTGCTCTTGGAATCTCTTCTGTAGCATTCGCGCAAGAAGCTACCGAAACCGCTGTTGAAGGTGGCATGTACCAGGCTTTGAAGACTAAGTTTATCGAAGGTGGTGCCGACTTCATGAGTTTGGTTGCTATCGCATTGATTTTCGGTTTGGCTTTCTGCTTGGAAAGAATTATCTATCTGAACTTGGCTGAAACTAACTCCAGCAAATTGCTGAAAGGTATTGAAGAAGCTTTGGATAAAGGTGATGTAGAAGGCGCAAAAGCTATCGCTCGTGACACAAGAGGTCCTATCGCATCTATCGCTTATCAGGGTTTGATGAGAATCGATCAGGGTATTGACGTTGTTGAAAAATCTATCGTTTCTTATGGTGGTGTTCAGGGTGGTCTTTTGGAAAAGAACATGTCTTGGATCACATTGTTTATCGCAATGGCTCCGTCATTAGGATTCTTGGGAACTGTAGTAGGTATGATCATGGCGTTCGACAAAATCGAACAGGTTGGTGATATCAGCCCGACGGTTGTAGCAGGTGGTATGAAAGTGGCCTTGATCACAACTGTAGGTGGTTTGATCGTTGCACTGATCCTTCAGGTATTCTATAACTATTTGCTGAGCAAACTGGAAGCAATCCTGAACCAGATGGAAGATGCTTCTATCACATTGCTGGACTTAGTTATCAAATACAACCTTAAATTCAGAAAATAATAAACAACTATGGCAGTTACTAAAATTAGAAAAATGTCCAGTTGGACACTGCTGATAGTTTCACTTATCAGCCTTGTCGTACTGGGTCTGTTCTTCGGCGGAGGCGTATCGAATCCAGGCGAAGAAATGAAAGAATATGTAAATACCGGCTTGTTGATCAATTGGACAACAGGATTATTCTTTATCACGATTGCTTGCATGGTATTGTTTGCAATTTGGCAGTTTGTCACTTTATTGACATCAAATCCTAAGGCTGCTGTTACTTCATTGATTGTCGCAGTAGCTTTCATTGCAATGCTGTTCATAACTTATTCTATCGGAGATGCAACTCCGTTAGGAGGAATGAATGCCGATTCTCAAAAATATAACACAGCTGGTTGGCTGAAAATTACAGATATGTGGATTTGGTCTACAACAATCCTGTTAGTGTTAATCGTTGCTTGTGTTGTTTGGGGTTCTGTAAAAAGAATGATCAGTAAATAATAGTAATAACGAATTTGATAAAACAAGAAAGAAATGGGTAAGAAAAGAAAGACACCGGGTATCAATGGATCTTCTTCAGCCGATATTGCTTTCATGTTGCTTATCTTCTTCCTTATTACTACATCCATGGATACAGATAAAGGTTTGGCAAGACGTTTGCCGCCTCCTATACCCAAAGATCAAAAGAAGGATGATGTTGAAGTTAACAAGAGAAACTTGCTGGTTGTATTGATCAACAGCAACAACCAGATTCTCTGCGGCGACCAGTTCGTCGACATCAAGCAATTGAAAGACAAGGTTAAAGAGTTCATTGAAAATCCGTACAATGATGCGAATAAGCCCGAAAAAACAGAAGAGGACGTTCCTTTCTTCGGAAAAGTAATGACCGCCAAAAAACACGTAATTTCTTTGCAGAATGACCGTGGTACTGAATATCAGGCTTACATCAGTGTTCAGAACGAATTGGCTAAAGCATATAATGAACTGCGTGATGATGTTTCCAAAAAGAAATTTGGAAAAGCATTCGCAGATCTGGATGAAGAACAACAAAAGGCTGTGCAGCAGATTTATCCGCAAAAGATTTCTGAGGCAGAACCTAAAAATTATGGAGATAAGAAGTAATGGGAAAGTTTAGTAAAGCGGGCGGACGTGAAATGCCCGAATTGAATACGTCATCATTACCTGACTTGGTGTTCGCTTTCTTGTTCTTCATCATGATGGTAACATCCATGCGTGAAGTAACATTGATGGTGCAATTCCGCGCTCCACAGGCTACTGAACTTCAGAAGCTGGAAAAAAAATCGTTGGTTACATTCATCTATGTTGGAAAGCCCAATCAGGAATTTCAAGGAAAGATGGGTACTGAAGCCCGTTTGCAGTTGAATGATAAGTTCGCTGAAGTATCGGAAATTCAGGACTACATTGCTCAGGAAAAATCCAGTATGAAAGAAGACGACCAGCCGTTTATGACAGTGTCTATCAAGGCCGACAAGGATACCAAGATGGGGCTGATCACAGATGTCAAGCAGGCGCTTCGTGAAGCATACGCATTGAAGATTAGTTATTCTGCCCGTCAGGCAGCTGACTGATCTCAGGATATACAATAAAAAAAGGCGAGGTTAGAAAACTTCGCCTTTTTTTATTGTATTCCAGTTGCCGATTAAAGCCTCTTTACCCCATATACATTCTCGTGCAGACAATTCTTCACCTGCTCAAAGGAATGTTCCAAACCAACATCACCGTATGTCATAAGTCGCATTTCCAACCACTCTCCACCATTCCGGTAAGGAGGCTGGCAATAGACGTGATCATCCAATTTAAAGCCCAGCCGCTCATAGAAGCCTATTCTTCGCTTACTCATTTCATCAGCAGGCATTTCTACTTCTAAAACAACCGGAGTCCCACAGAAAGCTAAAAACTGCTTCATAGCCTCAGCGCCTATCCCACCATTACGGGCAGCCGGATCAATCGCAAAATGTTCAGCATAAGTATAACCATCAAAAAGCCATCCGGTAATGAAACCGACATACTGAGCACCTCTTGACAAAGCATATACAATAAACCTCGGCTCATCCTGAATCAAACGACGGACAAGTGCAAAATCACGACGTTCCACTTCCGGAAAAGATTCCGTATATGTTTTCTCTATCAAATCTAATACCGGATCTGAAAAATCTTTTACAGACCTACATTCTACTACTGATTGTAAACTCATAAAACTATAAAATTGAAGATTATTATTACCAAAGGAACTTACAAACTAAAATATTCCACTAAAAAATAGAGATTAATCATTAGAGATTATTTATATTTGTATTAAGATTGTAAGAACTGATTATATAGATATACAAATATACATACATTATGGCACACCATCAACTGGATGAACTGGACGAGAAGATATTAAAACTAATCATAGGCAATGCCCGTATGCCTTTCCTCGAAGTTGCACGGGAGTGTAATGTATCGGGTGCAGCAATACACCAGCGCATACAAAAACTCACCAACCTGGGCGTAATCAAAGGATCCGAATTTATCGTCGACAATACAAAAGTAGGCTATGAAACTTGTGCATACATGGGCTTGTTCCTCAAATCTCCCGGGCAATTTCCATCGGTTACGGAAGCTCTGAAGGAAATCCCGGAAGTGGTTGAATGTCATTACACGACAGGACAATATGACTTATTCATAAAGATATATGCGAAAAATAATCAGCATTTGTTAAGCATTATCCATAATAAACTTCAACCGTTAGGCCTTGCCCGAACCGAATCGCTGATCTCTTTCAAAGAAGCGTTCAAACGGCAAATACCAATCGACTTGGAAGATGAAGATTAAATAAAAAACTCCGCATAGTCCTCTGATGTTCTATGCGGAGTTTTTTATTTTTCAATTTCATGCGAAATTAGAAATCTGCATTCTTCGGTGTACGCGGGAAAGGAATCACGTCGCGAATGTTTGTCATACCTGTCACAAACAACAGCAAACGTTCGAATCCCAAGCCAAAACCGGAATGAGGAACTGTACCGAAGCGGCGAGTATCCAGATACCACCACATATCCTTCATCGGAATCCCCATTTCATTGATGCGGTTCAGCAGTTTGTCATAGTCGGCTTCACGTTCGGAACCACCAATAATCTCACCGATTTTCGGGAACAATACATCCATCGCACGAACCGTCTTGCCATCCTCATTCTGCTTCATATAGAAAGCTTTGATCTCTTTCGGATAGTCAGTCAGGATTACCGGACGTTTGAAATGATCCTCAACCAGGAAACGTTCATGCTCTGAAGCCAGGTCGACACCCCAATATACCGGGAACTCAAACGTATGGCCTTTGGCAACGGCCTCTTCCAGAATCTTGATTCCTTCCGTATAAGGCAAACGGACAAAATCGTCTTTCAGCACTCCCTGCAGACGTTCGATCAAACCTTTATCGAACATATCATTCAAGAATTTGATATCGTCCATACAGTTGTCCAAAGCCCATTGTACGCAATACTTGATGAACTCTTCTGCCAACTGCATATTGTCCAAGATATCGTTAAAAGCCACTTCCGGTTCGATCATCCAAAACTCGGCCAAGTGGCGCGGCGTATTGGAGTTTTCTGCACGGAAAGTCGGACCGAATGTATAAATCTGTCCCAAAGCCGTAGCGGCCAATTCACCTTCCAACTGTCCGGAAACAGTCAAGCTCGCTTGTTTGCCGAAGAAATCGTTATCATAAATGATCGATCCGTTTTCATCCTTCTTCAGATCGTACAGGTTCATGGTCGTCACCTGGAACATCTGGCCTGCACCTTCACAGTCGGAAGCAGTGATCAGCGGTGTATGGAAATAGAAGAACCCTCTGTCATGGAAAAATTTATGAATGGCATAAGCCATGTTATGACGAATGCGGAACACTGCACCGAATGTATTCGTACGTGGACGGAGATGAGCGATCTCACGCAGGAACTCCATCGAATGACCTTTCTTCTGCAAAGGATAAGTATTCGGATCGGCAGAACCGTAAATTTCTATTTCAGTAGCCTGGATCTCCACATTCTGGCCTTTCCCCTGCGACTGCACCAACGTACCGTTTACACTGATGCTCGCACCTGTTGTTATCGGCTTCAGAAATTCTTCGCCCAGCTTATCCACGTCTACAACGATCTGAACATTATTTATTGTAGAACCGTCATTGAGGGCTATGAAACTAACCTGTTTACTACCACGGCGGGTACGCACCCACCCTTTTACGTTAACGGTCGTGCCGAAAGCATCGCTTTTCAGTACGTCTACAATCTTTGTTCTTTTAATTGCTTCCATGTTTATATTTTTATTCTTAGGTAATCAAAACAAGTTAGCCGGCTTTTCCAACCGGCTAAACTCTATATTATTCAAAAGCACCCATGCGGAGCGCGTTCACTTCACGTTCGTTCAGATAACGCCACTTTCCACGTCCCAGGTTCTTTTTTGTAAGACCGGCAAAATATACACGATCCAGTTTAACCACGTGATAGCCCAGTGATTCGAAAATACGACGGACGATACGGTTACGTCCTGAGTGAATTTCGATACCGACCTGGCTCTTGTCATCCTCGCTTGCATAACTGATAGCATCAGCATGGATTTCTCCGTCTTCAAGCTCCAATCCGTTGGCGATCTTTTCCATATCTTCAATAGATACGTTCTTATCCAACCATACATGGTAGATCTTCTTCTTCTTGAAAGAAGGATGCGTCAGCTTGGAAGCCAGATCACCATCGTTAGTCAGCAGCAGTACACCCGTCGTGTTACGGTCCAGACGACCCACCGGATAAATGCGCTCCTGGCAAGCGTTCTTTACCAGATCCATGACGGTCAGACGTTCCTGAGGATCATCGGATGTTGTCACACAGTTCTTCGGCTTATTCAAAACGATATACACTTTACTTTCGATCTGAACCGGCTGGTCTTTAAACAACACCTTGTCCTGACGGGTAATCTTCGTTCCCAATTCTGTTACCACCTGATCATTTACCTGTACAACACCGGCTTGGATAAATTCATCAGCCTCGCGACGCGAACAAACACCTGCATTGGACAAGAATTTATTCAAACGGATCGGTTCGTTCGGATCGGCCAACACTTCCTTATACTTCAACTGCTTCTGGAAGTTATACTTGGCATTCGGATTGTAATCACCGGGACGGCGATTATTGTTCGGACGTCTGTTGTTATTGTAGCCGCCACGTCCACCGCCACTGTTTCCATAACGGTTGTTGTTATTGCCGTATGAAGGTCTGCCACCACGATTATCGCGGTTGTCGTACGGCGAACTTACACGGGTGTCACCTACACGCGGTCTTCTTTTCTTTACACCATCACCCAAAGCACCATCACCGGACGGAGTGGCAGAATAAGCCTTTCCTCTGTCTTCATAGTTCGGGCGAGACGGACGATTGTAAGGACGATCGTTCCCATAAGAACGGTCATTGCCGTAAGAAGGACGATCGCTGCTGCCGTAGGAAGAACGATCATTGTTGCCATAAGAACGATTGTTGCCATAAGAGGGTCTGCTGTTATAGCCGCCTTCACGATTAGAGTTACCATAGCTACGGTTTCCACCATTATCGCGGTTATACGGTTTATTATAACCGCCATCACGGTTATCATACGTACGCGGGCGACTCGGTCTGTCTCCATAAGAAGAGCGGTTGTCCCCATAAGAATTATAACCTCCGCGGTCATCCCGGTTAGGACGGTTATATGGTCTCCGTTCATAGTTGTTTCCTTCAGGTCTGTTATAACCTTGATTGTAAGGTCTTCTTTCAGAATCCTGGTCTGTGTTTTCCCGTCTGATACTTGGTATCACCTTTCTTGGACGCGGTTGAGATTCATCTCTTTCTTCTGTGCTCATTTGATGTAAATTAAATGATAATTAACTACTTGGTAACCTCACGGCTACCCATTGTTTCTCACTAAATACCTGTATAATTATGCGGCGTTATCGCCTTTAATTCAGCTTTAACAGCATCACTAACCTGCAACGTATCAATAAAATGACTGATCGAATCGGCTGTAATGCCTTCATTCGTACGGGTCAAGGCTTTCAATGCTTCATAAGGTTTCGGATATCCTTCACGTCGAAGAACAGTCTGAATTCCTTCGGCCACTACAGCCCAGCAGTTATCCAAATCCCGGTACAATGCTTTTTCGTTTAATAACAACTTACCCAGTCCTTTTGTTAAACTTTTGAATGCGATTTCGATATGAGCCATCGGTACACCGACATTACGAAGGACAGTAGAGTCTGTTAAGTCACGCTGCAAACGTGAAATCGGCAACTTGCCAGCCAAGTGTGTCAGGATAGCATTTGCCATACCCAGATTACCTTCCGCATTTTCGAAGTCGATCGGATTCACCTTGTGCGGCATGGCAGACGAACCGACCTCGCCGGCTTTGATCTTCTGTTTGAAATACTCCATGGAAACATACTGCCAGAAATCACGGCACAAATCGATCAGGATCGTATCGATACGTTTCATTCCGTCAAAAATAGCGGCCATGTTATCATAGTTGGAAATCTGTGTCGTCCATTCCTCACGGCTCAGTCCCAACACTTCATTCACAAACTTGTTTCCAAAAACTTTCCAGTCATAATCAGGATAAGCCACATGGTGCGCGTTGAAATTACCGGTTGCTCCACCAAACTTGGCGGAAACAGGAGTCGCTTTCAACAATTTCACCTGTTGCTCCAAACGATAAACAAATACCATCACTTCTTTTCCCAAACGGGTAGGAGAAGCCGGCTGTCCATGTGTTTTGGCTAACATGGGGATATCCACCCAGTCTTCGGCATACTTTTTCAACATGTCGATCACTTCCTGCAAACCGGGGAAATACACTTCATTCAAAGCTTCCTTGATAGACAATGGAACAGATGTATTGTTAATATCCTGAGAAGTCAATCCGAAATGGATAAATTCCTTGTATTCCTGTAAAGATAACAAATCGAATTTTTCTTTTATAAAATATTCAACAGCCTTTACATCATGATTCGTCACACTTTCGATCTCTTTAATACGGGTAGCGTCTTCAACCGAAAACTCACGGTAAATTTTCCGCAAAGCCTCTTTATTCTCCACAGTCGCCAACGCACGTAGCTGCGGTAAGAATTCAGACAGAGTAATAAAATACTCGATCTCAACCTGCACTCTGTATTTAATGAGCGCATACTCTGAAAAGTAAGCCGCCAAGTTCTCGGCTTTATTTCTGTATCGCCCGTCTACAGGCGAAATTGCTGTCAGTGTCGAAAATATCATATACATTATTAATATGGAACTGCAAAGTTACTATAAATCTTAATACATATAGGCAGAGATGAAGTTTTTTTATACTTTTTCTCAAAAATATTTGGAGGTAATAAAAAAAGCCGTATCTTTGCAGCGCTTTAGAGAGATAGAGCGTATCAAACTTAATGAATAAATGAAAGGGCGTTTAGCTCAGCTGGTTCAGAGCATCTGCCTTACAAGCAGAGGGTCGGCGGTTCGAATCCGTCAACGCCCACCTTTCATAACGAATTGATTTCACTTTGGGCGTTTAGCTCAGCTGGTTCAGAGCATCTGCCTTACAAGCAGAGGGTCGGCGGTTCGAATCCGTCAACGCCCACTCATTACCAAAATGATTTCACATTCGGGCGTTTAGCTCAGCTGGTTCAGAGCATCTGCCTTACAAGCAGAGGGTCGGCGGTTCGAATCCGTCAACGCCCACCTCTTTAAAAGCAATCATGATTAGCATGGTTGCTTTTTTCATTTTCCCAACCAACACAAAAAACACCTTATTTTCCCACTATTTATTAAGAGAAGGCTAACACAACAAAAAAGGCAGGAATAACAATTCCCGCCTTTTTTGTTTCCTTTCGTATGCAAGTATATAACCTCATCGTTTCTTTTTAGATAATTCAGAGGATATGATATGATCGATAGAATATTTACCAGGCCCTGTTATATACATCAGCACAAACACCACCAGATAAATAAAGGCCAATTCCTTCACGGCAAACGGATCATTCCCGTGTATCACAAAAAAGGCCATTCCCATTGTAAAGATCATCGGGATCATAGCCAAACGATAAAACGCCCCGAATATAAAACCTACGGAACAAAATACTTCCCCGAAAATAGCCAGCCCCAACGACAACGTACTTCCTACGCCCAACGGATCCGGGAAAGATCCCGACATGGCACTAAAATTCGTCCATTTCTGGATGCCATGCGAAAGCAGCAATACCCCGAAAAGGATACGCAACGCTAACAAAAAAAGGGAAAACGCATTTCCTTCCGGCCTGGAAGGAAAAAGAAATTTATAAACCACTGACATAATCTTTGTTCTTTCTTAAATTAGTTATTCATTTATAAAACATAAATAAAAAAGAAAAGTTTACACGCAGGCCCATAAAAAAAGGACTTCCAACACTTGGAAGTCCTTTTGTGACCAGGGTGGTACTTTCACCCTGTTTGTAAATCTGCTTATTACCTCAAAATTTCCCTTAATTTTCCCCTACATTATATATAATGTAAAATTTAGACTTTACTTTTTATCCATAAGGACTTGTATCAATCTTTCTTTTTCATCTATAATTTTTTCTTTCTCTGTAATTATTTCCCGAAGATGCTCTATTTCTCTTTGCTCAGGAGTCAACATCACCTGATCTCCCTGCCCATTGTGAACCTGATTATGTTCACCAGAAACAACAATACCTATTTGCTCTCCAAAAAAATAACCTACAGGAACATTTAAGACTTGTGCAATTTTTTCTAAAATATCAGTTCTCGTTGAATTACGAGTCTGAATCTGTCTTAAAGTTTGATCTGTTATCCCAACTTGTTCACAAAATTGGATTTTGCCAATTTTTTTCTTTTCGAGTAAATCGCTTATTAAGTGCAAATTAGCCATATATCAATATTTTTTATTGCATTTATCAGTGTTTTTATTTGGATTTAATCCAATTTTTTAATTGCTTTGCAGTATAAATATAGCACTAAAATTTGTATTGAAATGGGATATTCAGAAAAAACAGATCAAATAGTATTTAAGTACTATTACGAAGGTTTGCCGGAAGATGAAAAAACGAGCATCCGCGACGGCTTTCTTTCTGCAAGCGGAATCGCTTATACTTCCTTTTATTACAAACTCAGAAAAGGCAAATTCTCCCTATTAGAACAAAACAAGCTGGAAGAGTTATGTAACCAAAAATTTTCATGGCAATGAAAGGGCAGATAAGTATTCGTTACTATAACGTCGAGTTCTACAATGTACCGAACGGCGACGTTATGTATCATATCGAAAACCAACCGTTACGCAAACTGAAAGAAAGCGATCGAGACCTAATAGGTTGGATGATGGAAGCTATTTCCGAACGATACCCCAAAGCATTTGACCGGCTATGTGAACTCTATACGGTTCGAAGTAGAAACCGGCTGTTCTATGAATTTTCAATTGTAAAAAGGTTTGCACGCTGCAACTTCGGAGAACTCGACGAATACTGTTTCGACATTGATCGGCGTGGTAACTTCTGTTTCGAAGAAGTCAGGTGCCCGCTGCGGGGGGAATGCCTGGACGAAGGTATCATATGCAAACCTGAACCCAATACAAATTTAACACAAAGGGAAATGGATATATTCCGGCTAATCGTCGATGGTTTCGATGGGTACGAAATAGCACAAGAATTAAGCCTATCCCTTCCTACGGTGAATAACCATCGGGAAAATATCAAACGAAAAATAGGTGTCCGGACTGTGGCCCAAATGGTCGCATTTTGGAACAACAACAAATTCAAATAATTAATTTAAAACACTGGTATTATGATTACAAATCTTCCCCTATCAAAGTCAGACGAAGCAATTCTAAAAATTATTGTTGAAGAATTGTCAGAACTAAACACAGAGATCACAAATCAGAGCATTAGAAAACATCCTCTATTTGCTAAAATAGACCAAAAGGCACTATTCAAAAAAGATGATTGCTCTATAGAACATATAGGTTTAGGGTTTAAACAGCAAGAACCAGGCAAATTTAGCGTCGAATTTTCCGGCCTAAATTTAAACCTTGACAACACTCTCCATCGTAAGTTTTTGGAAGAGGTTATCAGCAAAGCAGCTTCAACACTTGCCCTTTTCTGCAAAGTCACAGAAAAGTTAGACTCTAATAATTGGCGTAAATCCCATACAGTTAAAGGTATAGAGGATTTTTTGAATGAATTTCGTCAGGGATGGAAAAAGAACTAATTCCCCCGGACGTTCTCCGGCAGGTATTCGATGATATCTGCCGGGAATGCCGGCTGAATGCTAATGCACAACATCCCTGCCTCTATAGGGGTGTTTGTGCGATGCCGAGCATTTTCAACGTAGTTTTATTAAAGCACATCAAAAATTCAAGTTACCTATTAAATAAGTAGTTATGTCAAGTTACGCTATAAATCTCAATTTATTAAAGCTCAAAAACACCGCTGTCATTGATATCAAAAGCAATAAAACCGGTGAAATAAAAAAATGTCTTATCATCCCCGTCGTGGATAATGATCTGTACCAATCGGAAAGAGGTGTATACATAGGTTTGAACGCTTATGAAGCTAATAATCTAAAGGATGAAAAAACGCACCTGGTGAAACAGAACCATTCAAAAGAGGTCCGGGAAAAAATGAGCGAAGACGATCGGGCAAACCTTCCCATCTTAGGGGATGCCAAACCTATCGTTTTTCGTAGTGAACCGGCCAACATAAATACCGAAGAATACAACCAGGCAAAAGACGCGTTAGCCGCCGACGATCTTCCTTTTTGATGAAAGAGATAGTATTAATCCGGGAAACCACCACGACAACAAGGGTGGTTTTCCTTAATAAGAACAAATCAAATGTATGTAGAAAAAGACCAACACGGCCAAATAATCATACAAAATATATCCCCCAGTGAAGCCGAAATCCTGGACGACTGTTTTTGTTCCTACCTAGCAGGTAAGACCGAAGGAAAAAGATCGGAAACAGAAAAGACAATTGTAAAACTAAAACGAGAACTCGAAAAACTATACTGATTATGTCGTATGTTCCTGATGATGATGCAAAAAATATCCTGGATAGAACAGAAAACAGGCTGGTTGAAGTAATCGGCGAATTTGTCACACTACACCGATCAGGGTCGGTTTCCTCTGTTGGGACCTGCCCTTTATGTGGTGCAAATAAGTTAGAGATCAACCCGACGAAACACATTTTCAAATGTTTCGCCTGTAATGAGCTATCCGGAAAAAGACCTATTGACTTTTTGATGAAGGGGGAACACATGAGTTATCCTGATGCCCTGCAATACCTGGCTAAACATATAGGATATATTTTACCAGAAGAAGCACCCAAAAAGCAAAAGCAAACAACTAAAAAAGTCACCTCACAAAAAGGCGATTGTTTCTGTAATCGCATGTTGGCCGCATCCGGACTAACTCCCAAAGATGTGATGGCAAGTGTTTTCCGGAAGGATAAGGAAAAGACCTGTTTAAAATGGCAAACGTTCCGCAAAGGGACTATTGATAGTCGGGGGGAAATCGACCCTGCCGGCGATGATGCCATTATTGAATATTATGACTTAGAAGGTTATCCAATATCCTATTTTGTTTTGGACAATAAGAAACAGCCTACGGATAAACGGCGAAACTATTACCGCGTTCGTTGGCAGTTCCCGGAAGAACATTTGGATAAAGCTGGGAAAGCCGGAAAGTATAAAACTCCCTATGGTGGTGGTACACATATTTATATCCCGGAACGATTACGCGAAGCCTATAAAGAAGGCCGATCGATCGACATGCTTTTTATCCAGGAAGGAGAAAAGAAAGCAGAAAAAGCCTGCAAACATGGGTTGATGTCCGTGGCCATATCCGGAATACAAAACTTAGGCCAACAGGGACGGTTACCCGAAGACTTAATCCGGATTATACAAGGATGTCATGTTAAAGAAGTTTGTTTCCTGCTCGATGCAGACTGGAATGATATTTCCAGCAATATAAAGATCAACGATCAAGTAGAAAAACGCCCGCGTAATTTCTTTTATGCGGTCCGAAATTTTAAGGAATACTGCCGTTCTCTTAAAAGTCGGAATTTATTCATTGAACTATATTTCGGGCATGTAAATAAGAACGAAGCTGACGACAAAGGTATTGACGATCTCTTAGCGAATACCCTGAAAGGGAAAGAAGATACTATCCTGAACGATCTAAACACACTACTATATAATAAGAACCTGACAGGAAAGTATTTAACTTTATACAAAATCACATCTGTTACAGATCATAAGCTGGAAGAATATTGGCACCTAAACCATCCAGCTAAGTTTGCCGAAGCTCACAAAGAGATACTTAAAAATCTTCCGGAATTTCGTATCGGCAAACATGCCTGGAAGTTTAACGAGTTTGGCGAATTTGTTTCCGCCCAGCCTTTGGAGCCGGACGAACAGTATTGGGAAGAAATCGAAAAAGAGAATAGAAGCGGAGAGAGATACACCGTCTATTCTTTCAACTATGCCCGCTGTTTCCGCTTTCTCCAAAACCGGGGATTTGGTCGATATCGTAAGATCGACGGGACAACGGCTTTGATACACCTGGACCCGCCAATAGTCAAGATGATAGAAGCAACAGACGTTAGGGACTTCGTTACAGACTTTACCAAGTCGATTGCAAGCGAAGCCGTACTAAATATGCTGTACAAAGGTGGCCCGCAATATCTCGGACCGGACAAACTTTCTAATATCGATTTTCTTCAACCGAATTTCGACACCCCCACCCGATCACGGCAGATGTTTTTCTTTGAAAACAACTGTTGGGAAGTAACTAAAGAAGGTATTCAGGAACTTGATTATACAAAGGTTGTAGATAATAACTGAAAAGTACTCCACTTAGTAATTGAAAAGTATACCACTAAGTGCGTCTGATTAGACGGTTCAAATATAGTTATTTTTCATTGGATTTCAACATTTTTTGTGTTTCTTTCAC
>NZ_CDRTCT010000031.1:0-64956 GCF_977054455.1 Parabacteroides sp.
TGAAAGAAACACAAAAAATGTTGAAATCCAATGAAAAATAACTATATTTGAACCGTCTAATCAGACGCACTTAGTGGTATACTTTTCAATTACTAAGTGGAGTACTTTTCAGTTATTATCTACAACAATGGCGATAGCCATTACTAAAAACATTCTTTTCATACAAAATTCTCCTTTTTTAATTTATTATATATAAAGTTGATATTTTCTTGTTGACGCAGTGAATTATCGGGAGTTGGCAGCATCAGTCCTTACCACCCGGAAACCGACATTGGCGTACCCCTGAGTGCCCGTCTTCACGTCATCCGATTTCTCGCTGCGACAATCATCGCGTTTAGAGTCCCAGCTACCCCCTTTGACGATATACGAACCGTTTACATCAGTCGAGGATGTCCACTCCCAACAATTTCCCCAAAAGTCGATACCTCCGCAAGCACCGGGCGACTTACTGTAAGCATCCACTGACGTTAATCCGGATTCCACGTGATCGGAGTTCATGGCGACATCCTTGGGCATGTGACCGGCACCAAGAATCCACTCTTCTTCACTTGGCAAGCGGTAGATGTGCTTTCGATCCTGCTCCGTGAGCCAATCACAATAGGCTTTGGCATCATCGATTGTGATATTAACAACCGGATAGTTGTCCTTTCCTTTGTCATAGGTAAATCCGGCTTTGAAAGCGGCGTATTCGGCATTGGTGACAGGCGCATAGCCGATGTAGGCGTTCAGAGCTGAAGCACCACGCAGCACCATCCAAGCATCCTTCGGGTTCTCGTCCTTTCGAGGATCGATAAACCGGAGGAATTGTTGCTGTATTCGGATGTCGCGGTTCTGAACCATTTCGTTCACAATACCCTGCATGTGTTCCACGATACTGTAAGTTCTTGCCTCACGCTCCAGCTCACGGAGTTTGTTTTTCTTTCTTGCCACCACTTTGTCATAACGAACGCCCATTTGCTCCAGTAGTGCTTGTCTGTTGGCTTCCGTCGGTTTCCTTCGGTATTGGAGGAAAAGGGTGTGCGTCTTGGAATCCATCTTAGGCCGTCCTTCTTCGACAAGCGGGGCACCGGGCTTGTCGAACTCCAATTCATTCTCCACCAAGTCATCGGGGCTTATAAATATTCCCGGCTCCACAGTCTGATGTACGCCGAAATAATGTGCCACAAGCCCGTCACGGTAGATGGAAAGCCTATATCCTCCGTAGAGGTCACAAGGCAAGGTGGAGATATAATAATCCTTGCCGGGCATGAAGCCGGACTTGTCGGCTGTGTTGAACGTGATGATAGTGCTTGCGTTTTCTATATCATTCACCGTCGGTTTTCCCTGAGCGTCCTTTTTGATACTTGCCGTACCTGCCAGTGGATTGCCATCGACACTTTCCAATTCTATCTTTGTTACACCCGAAAGACGGATGTTAAACTTAATACCGCAGCAGATTGAGGAATTATTATATACGCCTTGTTTGTCTGTTTGTACGGTCGGAATTACCATCATATTTGTATTGCCATTCTCTTGTGCGGACATAACAGTGGCCGTCACAATGGCAATAGCCATTGTTAAAAACAATTTTTTCATATTTGAATATTGTCTAAGGGATTAAATAGAATCTGTTCTTACTACTCTAAAACCGACATTGATGTAGCCTTGTGTGCCAGTCCTCACAACGTCCGATTTCTCGCTACGGCAATCATCACGGTCAGAGTCCCAACTGCCTCCCTTGATGATATACGAACCGCTCGCGTCTGCCGAAGAAGTCCATTCCCAGCAATTGCCCCAGAAGTCGATACCTCCACAAGCACCAGTCGTCTGACCGTAAGCGTCCACTGCCGTCAATCCCGGCTCCACATGACCGGAGTTCATGGTAACATCTTTGGGCATGTGCCCAGCACCGAGAATCCACTCTTCATCGGTTGGAAGACGATAGGTATGAGAGTTGTCTTGAGTTGTAAGCCAGTCGCAATAAGCTGTGGCTTCAGCAATCGTGATATTCACTACCGGATAATTTCCCTTTCCTGCGTCATAGATAAAGTCTTCTTTGAAAGCTGCGTATTCAGCATTCGTTACAGGTGCATAACCGATGTAGGCATTTGGTGCAGATGCGCCACGCAACACCATCCAAGCGTCATTCGGATTATCGTCTGTCCGAGGGTCAATGAGTCTTAAAAACTGTTGTTCCAATCGGATTTCACGATTTTCAACCATCTCATCCACAATACCCTGCATTTCTTCTACGAGGTCAGGAGTCTTTGCCTCCCTCTCCAACTCGCGGAGCTTAGCTTTCTTTCGTGCCACAACTTTGTCATAGCGAAGCCCCATTTGATTCAACAACGCCTGTTTGTTTTCTTCTGTCGGGTCTTTTTGATATTGGTGGAGAAGAGTGTTCGTGATGGCATCCAGTTCCGGGCGTTCTTCTTCTACAAGTGGGGCATCCGGGTCGTCAAATTCCAATTCGTCCTCCACCAAATCGCTCGGGGTTATGTAAATAGCACGTTCCACTATCTGATGTACACCGAAATAATGAGCAACCAAGCCGTCTTTGTAGATGGAAAGCCTATACCCTCCATAGACATCGCAAGGCAAAGTGGAGATGTAATAGTCCTTGCCGGGAGTGAAGCCGGATTCATCGGAAGCACTAAAAGCCATGATGGAATTGGCGTTTCCAGTTTCATCGATTACAGGCTTTCCCTGAGCATCCCATTTTATTCTAACCGTACCGGATAAGGCATAGCCGTCAACACTTTCCAACTCGACCTTTGTCACGCCCGGCATCTGGAAGTTAAGCTTTATACCGCCACAAACAGTGTGGAAATTCAAAGAATTAGAGATTGTACGAGCCACTGCCACCGCCGACTTTGCATCATATCCGTTGCCTCTGTCAGTTTGAATAGCGGGAATGGTTAGAGTTACACTTTCATAATCAGAAGATACCATACCGTCTGTCGGAAAAATACCGTACAAAGGATTGTCATCGGTGAAAGTGTCTTCAACAGTGCCTGAAAGACTCGACGTGCTACCGGATTCTTGTGCTTCTACGGAGACAGTTTTTCCATCGTAAAGCAACAGGATGGCATCGCCTGCACTCCAATTAGTATAAAGTCCGTCAGAGAGAGTTGCGGTAAGGCTTTCCTGAGTTGAATCCTGTTCTTGTCCGCCGGACAATACGGTATCTTCCATTTCTTCATTCCCACACGAAAACAGTGTAGCCAGAAAGAGGAACGATAAACCACACAAACTGAAAATTTTCAATATCTTTTTCATAATCAAATCGTTATTTATAAGCTTTTTTCTTTTGAGAGCGATAATACAGACGGTTCATCATTTCCCTTTCCAATTTGTAAACACGCTCAATCTGCTTCTGTGTCAGAAATTGGCTGTATTCCACATAATACTTTTTCCTTAGGTCAAGTATCTTTTGGCTGTGGTCAAACCGCTCTTTCAGTGTTTGTTCAGTCTCTGCATCCGTACGATCTGAGGTCTCTCTTTTAGGTCTGGGACCGAGTGCCCAGATTTCTTGCTGGAATCGGCAAAAAGTTGCGATAAACTTTTCTGAGGTCGTATCGTCCATCGCCATTTCCTTTGCAATATATTTAGCCTGTTTCTCGGCTAATTGTTCACGTGTCATACGTTGTCTGCTATCCTTTTGGGCATAAGTGCTTACGCAAAAAGTGGTCATTGCCATAGCAAACAGAAGAATTCTAAAAATACTTTTCATGATTGGTCTCTTTTATTAATTTATAAATAAATCGTCCTGATATACGGTAAATAGATAATCCTGATCGGCGTTGCTTAGGTTTGAGAAAGCTTGTTCAAGCACCTCAAAATCGTTCGTCTTTTGATGATCGGGCAGGATGTTGAATATAAGCAGCAACGTAACGCTTGCTGCTACAAGTCCACCAGATATAGAATACCAAAGGCGATAGTTCCGTTTGGGCTTGGACGGTGTCTCCGTTTTCTCGTCTTTTACCTGCTCGTTCATAAAAAGAGGTGTGAATGTTTCTTGAACGTGGGCTGGTGTCACTTCATCTTTTACCCGCTCCCACACCTGCTTTTCCATATCATCCAAAAAACCTTCAGGAGCTGTGTAGGGCAGACGTTTGCCTATGCGGTTGAAATCAAAATCTTTATTCATATGATTAATTGTTTAAGTTCATATATTTGATAATCTTCTCTTTTGCGATATGATAGCATGCTTTCACACTGTCTGTCGTAGAGCCTGTAATTGCGGCTATCTCATCATATCCCAGTTCATTATAGTATCGCAAGTTGAAAGCTAACTGTTGCTTGGTAGGCAATGCCAAGATAGCCTGTTGCAGCCTGACCGTTTCCAAATCGCTGTAGTCCACATAACTGTCTGCTGCCATTCCGCATAAGGAAATATCAGGGCTATCAAGGGAAACTTGCTCATCCTGACGACGACTTAACAAGCGTAATGCCTCGTTGGTCGCTATGCGGTAAACCCATGCAGTAAGTGAGGTATCGCCCTTAAACTGACTGAAAGAACGGAATATCCGTACGAATGTTTCTTGTGCGGCATCCTGTGCATCAGCGTGTGACACGACTAAACGGCGGATGTGCCAATAGACCGCCTCTTTGTATTTAGCCATTAGAAGCCGGAAACCGTTTTCTGGATTTTTTCTTATTGCCAAAAGGATGTCCGTGTCATTTCGTGTTATCATAGGGCACAAATTCGGTCATTGCCAAATATTCTTCGGCGGTGAAACTACTATTACTTTGAGAGGTTATGTTAGCTTGTTCTGCAACGACAATCACATGATGGCGATGCGGATGACGGCGCGGAGTTTTGTGTATGATGGTACAAGCATTAAATAGCAAAATGATTCCTACCGTCGCTATACCTAACCTCCCTTTTGTTGCAAAGTTCATAATTATAAGAATTTTGTTATATTTACTCTATTATCTTTTCGTGTACAGCTTTTTTCTGCCATCCATTACGAGCATTATTGGTTTCTTTTTATCTGCTACAAAAGCATCCAATTCCGCCTCTGCCGTCGCTATTGTCAGCCTTGTCATCTTGGCATACTTCTTCACGGTAAGATATTTGTGTTTCTCTAAATAAGCAACCGCCATTGCCAGACGTTCCTTTTGGGTGAAACGATTATTGACATGAACCGTTACCGCCGGCTGCGTCACGACAGTAACTACATTACGTGGATAATAGTTCCGACGCCAACGCTGCGCGTTTGCCGTTTCACATACTAAGGCTAAAGCCATCATCATTATCGTAATTTTCCATTTTACTATTGAGTTCATAATTTTAAAATTTATGCGTTATACATTACATTTCACGTTTCTATTCACGAGCCCGTTTGAATGTACATTCTATATATAAGACCTTGCAAAGAGAGGAAAGTAAAATCAGAACAATAATTTTTCTCTCTTTAAAATCTGCTTCAAGTTGACCTTATAAAACATAAACCTTTAAATAACAGCTGATTAGTAGATTTACAAATTGTGGAAAGTGAGGCACAACAAATTCATGTCCCATTCAATAAACTATCATACTTTAATTATTTTTATCCTACTCGTCTTAGGATTTTCGGCAAGTGCAGGGTGCAGCTATATCTATATATATAGCTGCACCCTGCACTTGTGAAATACACTCTGAAAATCAACAACTTATAAATGCATCAAAAAATACAGTGCAATCCCCATTTTTGCACCTCTCATTTCCCATCCCTCCGTTCCCTCTCGAAAATCAACCCAATAAAAAAATCCCCTTATTTATTTCCTGTTTTCAGTCCAAATTCGTACATTTGTACCAAGTTATCAGAGCAGAGCGAAGAAACGCAAAGAACTCCGCACAGTTACTAATTCGTTACCTGTTACCTAACTTTTTACTCTTTACGTCTTGACAATTAGTTAATTAAACTTTTCCCGCAGTTTTTTTGGGAAAAAAGAATTGTGGTTTTCCTCCTCTTGTCAGTTCTCTGCTAAAGGCTAATGGGATAACTTGAATTGCGGAATGATCAATATTCCTTTCTGACATGTATTTGTCGAAACCTGTTTCTTCAAAGAACTCTCTTAGAATTTCATTTTTTACATGATTTTCTAATATTTTTATTCCACTATGGGCGGGAATAGGTTCTACGACTCCACTGATAGATCCTAACATATTTGTAAAAACTCCAACTTGAATCTGACGTGGTTTCAAAAAAAATTGTAATTTGTTCTTCTTATCACCTTTTTTATTATTCATATACCATACGGTTGAGACTCCTATAGTATTAGCCATAATGGAATCTTGAAATGACTTTAGTGTTTTTTGTTGTGATAAATCCATTATCCGAATAGTGCTTTCTCCTTCGTCTGATAAGGGTACGTCTAATGTTAAATTAGTTCGAATTTGGTCATAATAGGTTGCTGTTTGCAAAGTACATGAATAAATATTTTTATCAATAGTGGGATCAAATGATACAATTCTTAATGCTTTTCCATTTGTCGTTTTAGGCTTTTGAAGGATGTATTCATCTAAACATTGTTGCGTCTTTCTATTTATACGTTCATCGAGTTGGAAGGGAGTTTCAATAAACCCTTCAATGCTAATATGTGAGTTTGGATTTTGTATATAATTGATGATTTCCTTATAAGGAAAAGATGTGTTCACGATGTTACCGTTAATGAACAAGTTTAAATTTAAAATGTCATTTTGATAATATCCTTTTTTTAAAGCAATAGAGTAGTCTATAAATGTGCTATCGGGTAGATTCTTATAATCATGGTCACGTAATAATGCTTTTATTGCGCTATTTGGATAAAAGAATTTAATTTTAGATGCTGATAAATATAATGTTATTTTGTTTTTCCTGCTAAGATATAATTTATAACCACTATTAAAAATTGGGATAATTGAAATTATAGCTATTATGAGTAGTATTATTTCCATATGAATTAGGTCTGTTTAGTATTAGGTCTTATTTATGGTTGATATACTTATATTATAAAAGAGAATGTTACAATACTTTGAGTGGTTACTTTATCGTAACATTCTCTTTTGAATTTTTGTTCTTATTTTACAAAAGCAACCCGGCTGCCACCTCTTCCGCAACCGCATCGTTTTTGATGGCGGCTATTAGGGCAAGGCCGAAGTTCATGACCAGTCCCGGACCTTTACCGGTTATCACGTTGTCGGAAACTTCAACGGCTTCACCGGTAACATTAGCACCGATCAGCTTCGGTTCAAAACCCGGATAGCAGGTGGTATTGCGGCCTTTTAATAATCCCAGTCCGCCCAATACCATCGGGGCGGCACAAATAGCTGCTACGATACGGCCTTCGCGATATTGCTGGAGCAACGCTTCCTTGACCGGTTCGGAACTATTCAGATTGGCCGCACCGGGCATGCCTCCGGGAAGGATGAGGGCATCGATGTCGTCGAGTGCTGCCTGCTTCAATGTCGTGTCGGCTGTGACCGGAACATTGTGTGCACCGATGACAACCGGATCGGCCGTGATGGAAACAGTTGTAACTTCGATTCCACCGCGACGCAGAATATCGACAGTCCCCAGGGCTTCCATTTCTTCGAAACCGTTAGCTAAGAATACAATTGCTTTCTTCATATTATTTCTATTTTAGTTTATACAGATAGGTAATCGTACCGCTCTGGTTGTTAGCGCCGCTGATGCTGTTGAACTTGGCACGTTTGGCCGCATCCAGAGCACTCTTGCGCATGGAACCGTTGTCGATGTTCGTTCCCTTGCCTATTTCTGCAAATATAACATTTCCTTTCGGATCTACCGTAATGTTGATTACGATTCGTCCCTCTTCCTGGATCGTGTAGGCAGGGCGTGGAAGACCTCCTGCACCGATCGAACGTCCGTTCAGGTTGAACGAACCGTATCCGCCAACGCCTTCATTAGCCCCGTGGTCGGAGTTCCCGAACGGGCTGCCCTGATTGCCGGTTCCTGATTCGGCATCCCCCTGGCTGTTCCCTTCCTGGCTACCCATTCCGAAAGCCCCTGCGACCTTGTTGCTGATGGCCTGTTCTTTCTTGCGACGCTCTTCGGCGAGGCGTTTCTTCTCGGCTTCCTCCTTACGGATGCGTTCTTTTTCAGCTTCCTCTTTCCGTTTTTTCTCTTCTTCTTTCCTGCGTTGCTCTTCTTTTTCTTTTTTCTTCTTTGCTTCTTCGATTGCAACGCTTTCTTCGATGTCCTGCGTTACCAAATCTTCCTTAGGAGTTTCCACCTTCGGTTCGGGTACAGGAGGGGGAGGAGTCGTTGTTTCCTGTGGGGGTTCCTGTCCGGTATATTTCGGTTCGAAAGTCCCGGCTGCCGCATTGACATTTCCGAAGTTCACCAGTATGCCGCCGTCTTCATCAGGAACGACGGTTTTGAGAACCGTGAATCCCAGAATCAGCAGGATGAACAGGTGGAAAGCTACCGAACCCGCTATACCGTATATGTCATCTTTGTTTAACTTCATAAATCTCAACTATTTCTGCGCTCGTGTGGCAAGCACCATCTTAAACTTATTCTCGTTTGCGATGTTCAGAATACGTACGATTTCCTTATAAGGTACCGTTTCGTCTGCATACAAGGCTACAAACATCTCCGGCTCTTTTGCATAACTGTCTTGCAGGAACGGGGTGATCTCTTCGAAAGACACTTGTTTTTCCCGCTGGTTACCGAAAGCAACATAGTAATTCAGATTCGCATCGATCGTGACACGCGTCAGCGGCTTGGCAGCAGTCTGCTTTTGTGCCTGTGGGAGCGTCACCTTGATGGCGTTCGGAATGACCACCGTTGAGGTAACCATAAAGAAAATCAACAGCAGGAATATGACGTCCGTCATAGAAGCCATGCTGAAGCTTTCATTTACTTTTGTTCTTCGTTTTAAAGCCATAACTTTTTGAGTTATGATTTATGTTTATGATTGTATCTGTGACGGGATAAATCATAAATCATAAATCTTCAGTTTGCGGGTTCGTTCAATAAGTCCATAAATTCCATTGTACGTGCTTCCATCTTGTTCACTACGTTGTCTACCTGCGAAACCAGATAGTTGTAAGCAAACAATGTGATGATACCGACAACCAGACCACCTACCGTTGTCACCAATGCTTCGTAGATACCTCCGGACAACAAGGTTACGTCTACATTCGTTCCGGCATTTGCCATATCGAAGAAGGCGCGGACCATACCGGTTACCGTTCCCAAGAATCCTAACATCGGAGCGCCGGCGGCTGTTGTCGCGATCAATGGAAATCCTTTTTCCAGTTTGGCGATCTCCAGGTTACCTACATTCTCGATCGCAACCAGTACGTCGTTCATAGGGCGTCCCAGACGGGTGATGCCTTTCTCGATCATACGGGCGGAAGGGGTGTTGGTGCTCCGGCACAGGTTCAGCGCCGAGTCCACTTTCCCTTCGTGGATGTAGTCTTTGATACGGTTCATAAATGTTTCATCCTCTTTACCCGCGCGACGGATGACCATCAGGCGTTGGATAAATATATAACATGCCATCAGCGACAGTAATAATAAGACAACCATAATCCACCCCCCTTTAAAAGCCAGGTCGATTACATTGATTTCAGCTTCCGTGGGTGCTGTTACCGCCGTGAGGTCCGGCATCTGTTCTGCTGTTTGTGCCCCTACAGCCTGCAGGGAAAGTAAAATACTCATACCTATTCAATGAATAATTAAAAATGAATAATTAAGAATTAAAGGGTTGTGTCTTGTAAACAACCTTTATAGAGTGAAATTGTTTCTTTCAATCCGTAATAGAGTGCGTCGCAGATCAAAGCATGGCCGATGGAAACTTCATCCAACCCCGGAATATTTTGATGGAAATACGCCAGGTTTTCCAAACTCAGATCATGACCGGCATTGACACCTAATCCTAAGTTTTTTGCCAATGTGGCTGCGGCAATGAAAGGAGCGATTGCTTCTTCACGGTTTACAGGATAGCGGGTTGCATAAGGTTCCGTGTATAACTCGATACGGTCGGTTCCTGTCTTGGCTGCCAGTTCGATATTTTCGAGATCCGTTCCGACAAATATGGATGTACGGATGCCGTGTGAAGTGAAAGTATCGACTAATTCGCTCAACAGGTCGAAGTGAGCTTTCACATCCCAACCTGCATTGGAAGTGATGGCATCGGGAGCATCCGGTACAAGTGTCACCTGCGTCGGTTTTACTTTCAGAACCAAGTCTATAAATTTCTCGCAAGGATAACCTTCTATGTTAAACTCTGTTTTTATTTCCGGTTTCAAGGCATATACATCGCTATACCGGATATGGCGTTCGTCCGGTCTGGGATGGACGGTAATGCCTTGTGCACCGAAAGCTTCACAGTCTAATGCTACTTTTAATACGTTTGGTACATTGCCACCGCGTGCGTTACGAATGGTTGCAACCTTGTTAATGTTTACACTTAAATTTGTCATCGTATATCGTTATATCTTTTTTCTTTCATTACATTTGCACAAAAGTATCGGCAAATTTAGCAGTATTTAGGGAATATACAGAAGAATGTTGGTGAAAGATTTCATAACGAAGGAACTTCCGGTGTTAAAAAGTTTTGACACTGGAGAATACGCATTAGCCTTGATGGATGATTTTAAGTTAAAGCATCTGCCATTATTAAGCGAAAACATATATCGGTGCTTGGTGTCGGAGAAAGAGCTGTTGGCGATGCCCGATCCGGCGGCTACTATCGGCGATCCGGTACTGTTTTCACCGAGTGTCCAGGAAAATACGCATGTTCATGAAGCATTGGCTTTAATCACCCGCTATCAATTGAGTCTCCTGCCGGTAGTCAATTCCGAAGGGGAATATCGTGGGGCTATTACGCGTGATAAGCTGATCGATATCCTGTCCGAGCTTTGCAATGCCGATACGGCGGGGAGTGTTTTCGTTTTGGAAGTGATGCCGCAGGATTATTCGTTGACGGATATTGCCCGCCTGATAGAAGCGAATAACGCGCATGTGTTGAGCCTGCTTTCCTATACGGATAAGGATACCGGACGGTTACAATTGATTATAAAAATAGATCTGGAAGATGCTTCGCCTGTCATCCGTAGTTTCGAACGTTTCAACTATACGGTTCTTTATTATTTTATGGAGAAAGGGATGGTAGACGACTTGTTGCAGCAGCGGATGGAGGAATTGGTTCGTTATATGAATATATAAGGAATTGAAAATGAAGAATTGAAATTGGAAAGGTATGAAGAAAGTTGGGGTTTTCGGTAGTGAGTATCAAGCAGACAAGCAACTTGTGATCAAGCGCTTATTTGAAAAGCTGGCTTCTTTGGAGGCAGAGGTCTATGTGGATCGTGATTTTTACCTCTTCCTTACGGATGCCTTGAATTATGAACCGTCGGTATCGGGCATTCTGACAAGTGACGAGTTCGATTTGGATGTGGCGTTGAGTTTGGGGGGGGACGGGACGTTCCTGCGTACGGCTGCACGTGTTAATAAGCAGGATATCCCTATTTTAGGCATCAACACCGGCCGTCTCGGCTTTTTGGCGGATGTGGCAAGCAATGATATTGAGGATACACTCGACGAATTATTCAAAAACTATTATAAGATAGAAGAACGTACATTATTACGTCTTCATACGGAGGACCGGGTGTTTCACGGCTATAATTATGCTTTGAATGAGATTGCGATCCTGAAGCGGGACACCTCTTCCATGATCACGATTCATACGGCGCTGAATGGTGAATACCTGACTTCCTATCAGGCTGACGGCTTGGTCATCTCTACTCCGACAGGCTCGACTGCTTATTCGATGAGCGTGAACGGTCCGATCATCATTCCGCAAAGCAAAAATCTGGTTTTGAGTCCGGTCGCACCGCATTCGTTGAATGTCCGCCCACTGGTTATTCCGGATTCCTTTACGATCACGCTGGGAGTGGAAAGTCGGAATAAATATTTCCTGATCGCCCTTGACGGGCGTTCCGAGATATTCCCGACCGGCATACAACTACGGGTGAGCAAGGCTGATTATATGACCAAAGTGATCAAACGTTACAATCATACCTTTTACCAGACTCTCCGTGAAAAACTCATGTGGGGGGCGGATGCTCGGATGAAATAGGATTGAAAAACTATGTTTTGTAGCATGTTTTCGTTAAATCGAGTTAAAGAAGTGAGATTTCCAAATGAATATGTATGCTACATAACATAAAGTTCATATATTTGCACTGTGTTTTTCATGGTATTAGATTTAAGGTTAACAATGAAGATTGGCTGTCCGTGATGGATGGCCTTTTTTTTTTGAAACAAATATTAGAGAATCCGTGTTTAATCGCCATAAACGAAAAGAATGGTTATGAACAGGATTCTATTTTATATTGGGGCATTGGTTTTGTTGTTGACGGTTAATTCCTGCATAAAAGAAGATTTGGAGGAATGTCCTCCTCAATTTACGGTAAAAGTATTTATCGAGGATAAACAGTATATAAATATCGGTGAGATTCCTCAGTTGAACAGTAGAGATGAGACGCTTCCTTTTCGGGACTTTGTGGGGACGATTCATTATTCCTTGCACAACCTTCTAACCGGGGAAATTGCAGATTCTTCTTCTTTTGTCCCTGTTGTGGATGACGCAAAGTTTTATATGATTGCGTTTCATAATATACCCGATGGCCGATATGAACTGACTGTCTGGGGGAATGTAACGCAAGATATGGACCCGCGTATCCTGCATGCTGATGGTGCTGAACAGACCGACCTCTTTATGGCTACATCCACTCTTGATTTCACGTCGGGTTTTCAGACGACCGATGTTCTGATGAAGCGGGTCAAGGGGAATTTAGTGCTTATTTGTAATAATTTTCCTTCTGATTTTACGCATGTGGAAGAGAAAATCAGCTCGGTTTATCAATCGGTCGACCCTCATTTTGTGTATTCAGGAAGTACCAATGTTGTAAAGACGGCCCCTTTGCTGCCGGTTAACCAGTTCTTGCTGGCTCCGACTGTAAACGGAACGAATTCTACTGTGAATCTCCGGTTCTTTAATCCGAACAGTGCTGGCAACAAGTCTGCCATAGAATTTCCTGAATTTAATGTGACATTGTCTCGCAACAAAATATCTGTCATTTCCGTAGACTATAATCCCGAAACGATTTCCTGGAAAATCAGGACATCCCTATTTTAGGACCTTTGCTGAACACGGATTTCCGATTTGGATGTGGATGGCAGTGACATTTTGATAATCTTAAATTCATATTCCTCTGTCATGCAGGATGTGTTGCTGCGCCGCCTATGTGTTATGTAAGGGAAAAACCGTATCTTTGTACTCAGTTATATGTCAATATCCAAAAATTAAGATATGAAGAGAGTTTTCTGCCCCAAGTGTGATAATCAGTTAGCATTTGACGAAACAAAATACCCGGAAGGTAAAGTGTTGGCATTCGTATGTCCGCAATGTGGTTCTCAGTTTAAGATCAAATTGGGACGAAAAGTAGTCCGTACCGAATCAGGACAGGAGAAAGAGGTAAAGGAGCCGGATTTTTCCTGCGGTTATATTACGGTAATCGAAAATGCTTTCGGGTTCAAACAGGAGCTTCCCCTCGTAATGGGCGATAATGTGATCGGCCGCCGCAATAAAGATACCGACGGAGTCGATGTCCCTATTATCACGAGCGATCCCAGCATGGGCCGTAAACACTGTGTGATCAATGTGAAAGAAGATAAAGAAGGAAAGCTCGTTTACACATTGCGTGATTTCCCAAGCCTTACCGGAACATTTTTATGCAGTGTCCTTGTCGGAAAGAAAGAGCAAATACGGATCGGCGAAGGCGCCATCGTAACGATCGGTGCTACCACCTTTATTCTCCATGTACCGGGAGGGGAGGAAGAGTAGGGCATGCGGTTAAAACTTAGATACTGTCCGGAGTGAAACTGACCTCTTGCATCAGGGCGATAAGGGAGATAGGGGGAATTTGGCGTAGGTTTCGGGAGAGATGGATGCAAAAAATCCTTTTCGACTCCGGTGCAGTAAACTAAGCTAAAGAATCATTATTCATGCTTTTTGTTTTAGACTTCGACAATAAAACAACTTATAACGGGTTTGGCTCACGCCCTTTTACATAAAGAACCACAAATATATTAAACGAAAGTTTCATCAATTTCGGCTGAATAGGCCTTAAGGAGCTATTACTTAGCTTGTAATCCCTGCGTTGTATTAAAATGAAAATGTTAAATCGGATATTTCGGACAATCTTTCTGACAGATCCTTTTTTATATGTACTTTTGCAAACGAAAGAGGCAATAAGATTAATTAATGGAACAGAACAAGGTACAGGCCACTACGGGGATCACCTTCCATGTACTGGTCGCTTTGAGCATATGTCACTGCTTGAATGACACACTACAGTCCGTTATCTCGGCTGTTTATCCACTATTTAAGGAAGATTTAGGTTTGAGCTTTGCTCAGATCGGTTTGATAACGCTTGTCTACCAGTCGGCAGCATCCGTATGCCAGCCGTTGACTGGGCTGTTCTTTGACAAATGGCCCTCGGCGTGGTCGTTGCCGACAGGGATGGGTTTTACGCTCGTGGGCTTGTCGAGCCTGGCATTTGCCGACACGCTGCCCTTGGTCCTATGCTCGGTTGCATTGGTAGGGATCGGCTCGTCGGTCTTCCACCCGGAGGCTTCCCGGCTGACTTCGCTTGCATCGGGCGGAAAGCGGGGGCTGGCACAGTCGCTGTTCCAGGTCGGGGGAAATTTGGGCGGTTCATTGGGGCCTTTGCTTGCAGCCGTGTTTGTCGCCCCCTATGGGCGGAGGTATATCGCTTTGTTCACGATCCTGGCCTGTGTCGCGATTCTGGTGATGCTTCCCGTCGGGCACTGGTATAAAGGTCTCCTGCTTCGATTGAAGAAAGCGGAAGAGGAAATGCCCAAGACCCATGTCCGTACACCGCTGCCGATGGGAAAGACCGTCTTCTCGATTACGATCCTCTTGATTCTGATCTTCTCCAAATATATTTATATGGCGAGTTTGAACAGCTACTACACCTTCTACCTGATCCATAAGTTCGGGATCAGCGTGCAAGCCTCCCAGCTTTACCTGTTCGTCTTCCTGATCGCGACGGCAATCGGAACGCTGATGGGCGGACCGATCGGCGACCGGGTAGGACGGAAGTATGTGATCTGGGCCTCTATTTTGGGAGCCGCCCCGTTCACGTTGATCATGCCTCATGTGGAGAACCTGTACCTGACGGCGGTCCTCAGTTTCTGCGTCGGCCTGACCCTGTCGTCGGCTTTCCCGGCCATCCTGGTGTATGCACAGGAATTGCTGCCTTATAAATTAGGATTGATCTCCGGTCTCTTTTTCGGTTTTGCCTTCGGGGTGGCAGGGATTGCATCGGCCGTATTGGGGAACATGGCCGACCGCTATGGAATAGAGGCGGTCTATAACGTCTGCGGCTATATGCCGCTTATCGGATTGGTCACATGGTTCCTGCCTGACCTTAAAAAGAAACGGTAGGGCCAGGGGAACAATAGAGGCGGTCGCCTTGTTATAAATCATAAATTTCGCACAAACTAAATTTAGACGCACTTATGATTTATAACATTACTCACTTCAGCATCGCCCTGCTGTGGCTTCTTCCTGCCTTTGCCTCTGCCCAGACAGAGCCGATGGACTTGTCGTTGGAGCAATCCCTCACGCTCTTGCAAAGCGAGAACAAGAGTCTTAAGATTGCCGGGAAAGAAGTGGAACTGGCGAAGAACGAACATCAGAAACTCAATGCTTTCTGGTATCCCACTATCAGTGCCGCGGGAGCTTATGTGCACATGTCGAATCCGGTCGAGGTACGCCAACCCCTGAACCAGTTTACCGATCCGGCGAAAGAGTATGTCCATTCCATCCTCCCCAACGACCAGTTTATCTCATCACTTCTCGATAAGATCGGACAGAACACATTGACGCTGCCCCTCATCTCACAGAATATCACGTCGATCGACGCAAACCTGACCTGGCCTATCTTTACAGGCGGCAAACGCATCTATGCCGGCAAGATCGGCAAACAACTCGTCTCCGTGGCCGAAGTCAACCGCGAACAAGTGAGCGCGAACCAGCAAGCCCTGCTGATCGAAAGCTATTTCGGCCTGCGCCTCGGCCAGCGGGTCGTCGAAGTAAAGGCAGAAACCTATAACTCCCTGAAAACCCATTACGACCAGGCTTTGAAGTTGGAGCAACAAGGAATGATCAACCGAGCCGAGCGCCTTGTCGCTCAAGTAAGCATGGAAGAGGCGAAGCGCGAACTCGAATCCGCCCGCAAAGACCTCGAAGTCGCCAGCCAGGCGCTCAAGAGCCTGATCAATATTGGAGAAGAACAGGAGATCCGCACAACGACCTCCCTCTTCATCAACGAAAGCATCCCCTCAGCCAGCTACTTCAAAGAGATGATCCCTTTTAACAATTACCTGGTCAACCAGTTGAAGCTACAGGAGGGCATCGTTGGCAACCAATTGAAGATCGGTCGTACAGGCTACCTCCCCAACATCGCCCTGATCGGCAAGCAGACCCTTTATGCGGATGGACTCGACAAATACCTTATGCCGCGCACGATGATCGGGGTCGGTTTTACCTGGAACATCTTCGACGGCCTCGACCGGGAGAAACGCATCCGCCAGGCACGCCTGACCAGCCAGTCGCTTGCCATCGGCAAAGAGAAAGCCGTGACCGATTTGCAGGTAGGAGTCGACAAGTTCTACTCCCAGATGCAAAATGCGATGGACAATGTCAAGGCGTTGAATACAACACTTGAGATGAGCAACGAACTGGTCCGTATCCGCGAGAAGTCCTTCAAGGAAGGAATGGCGACCTCCTCGGACGTGGTAGACGCCGAAGTGGTACTCTCGAAGGTGAAGACCGCCTTCCTGCTTGCCTATTACCAGTACGACGTGGCGCTTGCCAACCTCCTATCCATTTGTGGCATTCCCGAAGCCTTCCACCAATACCGGTTGGACGGTAAAACAGAGATCTTATAAACATAAAACCGTATAATCATGGATAAATCGAAGAAATACCTGACGATCTCCTTCATAGTAGTGCTGATCGCCGTAGCCATTATATCCTTGGCAGGCATGTTCCTGTTGAAGAATAAACCTGTGATCTTGCAAGGACAGATCGAAGCAACCGAGATACGCATCTCCGGGAAGCTGCCCGGCCGTATCGATACATTCTTGGTCAAGGAAGGACAGAACGTAAAAGCAGGCGACACCCTTGTCGTCATCAACAGCCCTGAAGCGCTCGCCAAATACCAGCAAGTGAACGCCCTCGAAAATATCGCCCGTTTCCAGAACCAGAAGGTAGACGAGGGAACGCGCAAGCAGATCATTGCCACTGTCCAACAGCTCTGGAACAAATCGAAGTCGGATCTCGAACTGGCAAAGACCACCTACAACCGTATCGAGGCCCTGTATAAAGACAGCGTCGTCTCATCACAACGACGGGACGAGGTGAAAGCCTTGTACGATGCCGCCGTTGCCGGTGAGCGGGCAGCTTGGAACCAATACCAAATGGCTCTCGACGGCGCCCGGATACAGGACAAGGAGAGTGCCCGCTCCCTGGTGAACGCCGCCAAGGGAACAGTCGAGGAGGTCGCCGCCCTTTTGCAGGACGCCCGCCTGACAGCCCCGGAGTCCGGCCAGATATCGACCATCTTCCCAAAAAGGGGGGAACTTGTCGGAGCCGGAATGCCTATCATGAACCTGGTCGTGCTCGACGACGTGCATGTGGTGTTGAATGTCCGCGAAGACCGCCTGCCGCTCTTCCCGATGGGAGGGACGTTTGTTGCCGATGTCCCGGCGATCGACAAGAAGGGTATCGAGTTCAAGATCAATTATGTCAGCCCATTGGGCAGTTTTGCCACCTGGAAGTCGACCAAGCAGACGGGTAGCTATGACCTCCGCACGTTCGAGATACACGCCCTGCCGGTCGGGAAGGTGGAAGGACTGCGGCCCGGCATGTCGGTATTGGTTGAATTGAAAGTTGAGAATTGAAAATCAAAAATTCAAAGACAGTATGGTTAATTCCCGATCTTCAATTTCCAATTCTCAATTTGTACGGGTTCTTCGAAGAGAACTTGCACGGATGGTCTCACGGCGTCTCTATTTCGGAGTGTGCATCGTGCTGCCGTTGTTCTGCATCTTCTTCATGTCCACGATCTTCGGGGACGGGCAGATGGAGAACATACCCGTCGGCATCGTCGACCAGGACCAGACCGCTCTTTCGCGCGAAGTCACCCGGACAGTCGAAGCGGTCCCCACCTTCAAAGTCACCCGCCACTATGCCGACCAGGAGGCCGCCCGCCGTGCCACCCAGTCGAAAGAGATATACGGTTACCTCGTTATCCCGGATCACTTCGAAGCCGATGCCCTGTCGGGGCGGCAGGCGACGCTCGCCTACTATTACCACTATGCCCTCCTGAGCGTAGGCGGTGAGGTACGCGGCGCTTTCGCAACCGTCCTTAGCCAGCTCTCGATGGACCCCATCATCATGCAGGCCACCGCCCTTGGAATAGGGGAAGAACAGATTACTTCTTTCCTTCTTCCCGTCAAAAGCAGCAATCATCCCCTGTTCAATCCCGACTTGGACTATTCGGTCTTTCTGAGCAACCCCTTCTTCTTTGTCTTCTTCCAGATCATTGTCCTGCTGACCACGGTCTATACCGTCGGCAGCGAGATCAAGTTCGGGACCGGAGCGGAATGGCTCTCGGCGGCAGGCGGCAATATCATAACGGCAGTCGCCGGGAAACTATTGCCTTATACCGTTATCTTCAGCCTGATGAGCGTACTGGCGAACTACGTCATGTTCGGCCTTATGCACATACCTTTCTCATGCGGCTTCTGGCCACTCAACCTTACGGCGATCCTGTTTGTTGTTTCAACCCAAGCATTGGCGTTATTCCTCTTCTCCCTCTTTCCGGTGTTGAGCCTTGTCGTCAGCCTCGTGTCGATGGTCGGATCGCTCGGGGCAACGTTGGCAGGCGTGACCTTCCCGGTAGAATCCATGTATGCTCCGGTCTATTACAGCTCCTACCTTTTTCCTGTCCGTCACTTCACCGAGATCTGTCAGAACCTGCTCTATGGCGATTACGGTTTTGCCTATTCATGGGTCAATTACAGTGCGCTGCTTGCCTTTCTCCTTCCCGCCTTGCTGTTATTGCCCCGTTTGAAGAAAGCGATTGTGAACGAAGAGAAGTGGAGGCATCTTCTCTCTTAAAAAAGAAATACGAATATGAATGTTATATCAGTTATACGCGAAGAGTTCAGGACAATTACCCACAGCTATGCCATCGTGCTTGTGCTGATGGGGGGCATCTTTATTTACGGTTTGTTGTACAATTATATGTACGCGCCCAACCTGGTCCGCAAAGTCCCGGTCGCCGTCGTCGACCATTCCCATAGCAAATTGAGCCGCCAATACGTCCGTTTGCTCGATGCCACTCCACAGGTCGGTGTCGTGGCAACGGCCGTAGACTATACGGAGGCCCGTGAGATGATGAAATCGGGAAAAGCTGCCGGTATCCTTTATCTACCGGACGACTTCGAAGACCGTGTTTCGCGTGGCGAAGAGTCTGTCTTCATTATGTACGAGACGACGATCACTTTCCTCTACTATCTTTCCATAGAAGAAGCCTCGACCGGTTCCATGCTGGCCTTGAATGACGCCTACCGGCCGGATATGCTTGTCTTCCTGCCCCAACAAGACGCCCCGAAGTTGGCTTCGGCCCAAGCGATCGAAGTTGTCGGTACGGCCCTCTACAACCCGACCGAAGGTTATGGCACTTATCTGATACCGGCTGTCCTGATTGTCATTATCTTCCAGATATTAATGATGCTGATCGGTTCGATAAGCGGAGGTGAACGGCATAGCGGCTCGATTGTCCGTTTTGCAGGCAACCCAGTGGACCTCTCTTTCTGGCAAATGGCACAAGTGGTAACCGGCAAGGCATTTACATATAGCATCCTTTATGTGGTCTTCACCCTTTTCTTATTAGGACTGCTTCCATTAGTCTTCAATCTGCCGGATATCGGGACGCATTTGCACGTCGTCATGTTGCTAATCCCTTTTATTCTCGCGACCAGCTTTTTCGGACTTACAGCTTCCCTGTTCTTTACAGATTCCGAGATGCCGCCTCTGATGATCCCCTTCTTCTCTGTCGGCCTTCTGTTCCTCTCCGGTATCTCCTATCCGATAGAACTAATGCCCTGGTACTGGCAACTGACTTCCCACTTCATCCCGGCAGCCCCGGCAACAATGGCTTATGTCAAGCTGAATTCTATGGGAGCCTCGATGGCGGAGATACGGACGGAATATTTGATCCTCTGGGCACAGTGTGCATTCTATTTTATGACGGCTTGCCTGGTTTATCGGCATAATATCCGGAAAGCGATAGTCCGGGCGAGTGGTGGAAGACTTTAATATAATATTGTATAAGACCCTTATACAATATGGCTATTTTTCTTTTATCTTCCAACTTTGATTTTTAAATGCATATAAATCATTATATTTGCGCTCATATCTGATAACATGATAAAGAAATGAGACGAATACTACATTTGATTTTGATCAGCTGTCTGTGCCTCTCGGCAGCAGCACAGAAAAACGCCCCTAAATGGATGGACAAAGCCAAGAAGGCGGTCTTTACAATTACCACTTATGGAAAAGATGGGAATAAGCTTGCCACCAGTACGGGATTCTTTATTTCCGAAACAGGCGAGGCTGTCTCTGCATATGATATCTTCAAAGGAGCCGAGAAAGCAACGGTCACAGACTTCGAAGGGAAGATGTTCCCGGTTAAGAATATCCAGGGAGCGGATGAACTGTATGACGCCGTAAAGTTTCAGGTCGAAGTGCCGAAAAAGGTCGCTTACCTGCCGATCGCTGTCGATCCGGTGGCAAACGGGACAAGTGCCTTTCTGCTATTGTATTCAACCGGAAAGAACGCCACCTTTAAGTCTGGTGCCATCACCGAGGTAAGCAAACTGAAAGATCCGTATAAGTATTATAGGATGGCAATCCCATTGGAGAATAACGAACTCAATGCCCCGTTACTGACCCCCGAAGGTGAGGTGTTCGGGCTGGCACAGGCCGATGCAGGTGGAAAGAAAGATATTTGCTATGGCCTCTCTGCCGGATATGCAGGTAGCCTGTCAATAGGCTCTGCCGATTACTTGAGCTCTGCATATCGCAATATCAATATGCCAAAAGGATGGCCGAAGGAATTGGATCAGGCTACTGTTGCACTCTACCTGATTAGTGGCACACAGGATGTAAAGTCGCGCCTGGAAACGGTCAATGATTTTATCGCCTCCTTCCCGGATGCGCCCGACGGCTACTTGACCCGTTCCGATCTCTATGCCTATAACCGTGCGGAGTTGGCAAACTCTCCGGCTGAACAGGCCGCTTGCCTGCAAAAGGCGATGGATGACATAAAAACCGCTTCCAAATACAGTGACAAGAAAGGTGATTTTTGGTATAACCAGGCTAAGTTGATCTACGGTGTTGCTTCGGCCGACAGCACGCTGACCGATCCCGCTTATACGACTGAAGCCGCTATGGAGGCATTGGACAAGGCGATCGAAGAGGACAACCAGCCTGTCTATCACCAGTTAAAGGCGGATATATTGTTCAATAAAGGAGAGTTCCAACAGGCGTTCGATGAATATATGATCATTAACAACAGCGACATTGCCTCTGCTTCTTCCTATTACTTGGCTGCAAAGGCAAAGGAACAGGTTACCGGTTTTAATATCGGTGACGTGATCGACCTGCTGGACAAGGCGATCGAGAAATGCGGGACAACCATGAATGCCGAAGCGGCAGCTTATGTGCTGGAACGGATCGACTGGCGCCTGCGTCTTGCACAATACACAGAGGCTATTGCCGACTATGACCTCTATTATACACTGGTCGGCGGACAAGTGCTTCCGAACTTCTTCTTCTTGCGCGAACAGGCCAAGTTCCGTGCCGGTGATCTGGAAGGAGCTTTGAAGGATATCCGGACCGCCATACAGGGAGGTCCCGACACGCCCGACTATTATGCGGAAGAAGCCTCCATATACGTTCGTATGCAGAAGTATGAAGATGCACTCAAAAGCATAGAGAAGGCAATTGAAATCGCTCCTGATTTCGGAGCCTGCTACCGCTTACGGGGCGTTTGTTATGTCCGTTTGAAGAAGAAAGCAGAAGCTTGCGAAGCATTCAACAAAGCTAAGGAATTGGGGGATCCGCTCGCCGAAAAGCTGATAAAGGAACATTGCAAATAAGAAAGGTATATGAAGAAACTGATGAATGTATTGCCATTGCTGCTTGTCGCTGCCCTGCCGTTTGGTACGGCTTGCCAGAGCAATAAGAAGAAGGTGGCGGAGGACGTGAATATAACGTTGTTCGATAAGGAGTTGCCGGAGATCAAGGCATTGGTCAACGGTGAATGGGAACTGGTGAGTGGCAAGAACGCCCGTGAGTTCTGCGAGTATGAAAATACTTTCATCAAGTTTGCAGACGACCGGTATGTCTGGACGGAGGACGGCAAAGCCGAACCGGGAGCCTTGAATTGGCGCAAAGCGGATACGGGGGCCGGATATGAAGCCTATCTGATGGATGTCTTCTACGAGACCAACCCGGCCTATCCTGTGTCTGTCAAAGGGGATACTCTTATCCTGCAAGATTGCTCTGAAACGGGATATCAATATACTTTAGTCAGGAAATAGCCTGTATCACGAACCGGTATTTTACCGGATGCGGATGATATGGACGGGGGAGCTATCCTTTTACTCATCCCAAAGGCTTAATTGGGTTCCCCCTTTTCCTTCCGGTTTTTTCGCATCTCCGTAGACGGTCTTTCCGCCATACTTATAAGAAGTGTTCCGTTCATGTTCTACTAATTTGTCGAAGTAGTTGTTCGGAGTATAGCTTTTCTCCATCTCTTGTGAGAGATTGGATAGGTTCTTCAGTGCTTCTGACTTGTCCTTATCCCCTAAACGTGCTTGCCGTATCGCCTTGTCGAAGACCTCGATCGTTTCGTCGTACACGCTCGTCGGAACCGGAAAGGGATGTCCGTCTTTTCCTCCGTGCGCGAAGGAGAAACGCGCCGGGTCGGAGAAGCGGGAAGGGGTTCCATGGATCACTTCGCTGACTAACGTAAGCGACTGCAAGGTCCGGGGGCCGATGCCTTCAAGCAACAGGAGGGATTCCATATCGGCGACATTTGTTTCATGGGCAAGGATCAGGGCGGCTCCCAGCCGTTTCAAGTTGACATCTTCCACTTTAACTTCATGGTGGCGGGGCAGGATAAGCGAAACCTCGTGCATGAGTTTGTCTGGCGTCTCCTTTGTCAGTTCAAGAATGCCTTCCTTAGTCGGAGAAGCAAGTTTGTCTGTCAAGTTCAATATCTGGCCTTGGTTACGCCCACAGACTGATGTATGCGGTTCCTCCATAAAGGAACGCAAGGAGGATGAGAGCCAGTGGTAACGCCGGGCCATCCGCTCATTCGGGTTCATTCCCTGTTGGACGACTGCCCATTCTCCTTCTCTCGTGACGACGAAGGAATGGAGGTATAACTGAAAGCCATCTTGGACAGCTGTGTTATCCACCTTTGCCGATAGTTTGCTGTGCTTCACAAGCTCGTCCCCATTCAGTCCGGTTCTGCCGGCTATCGCCAATAACTCTGCCGGGGTTTGAAGGGACGCCTTTCCTCGTCCACCGCAGACATACACGCCCAACTCTTCCGACCTCCTGTTAATCGCCTTCTTTAAGGCATTCATAACCGATGTCGTTATGCCGGACGAATGCCAGTCCATCCCCAACACACAGCCAAGCGACTGAAACCAGAACGGATCACTCAGCCGTTGCAGCAATGCCCTACGGCCATATTCGATGACGATCGCTTCTGCAATGGCGCCTCCCAACAGGCACATACGTTGGGCCAGCCATGGGGGAACGGTTCCGTAATGGAGCGGTAGATCTGCATATCCTCTTTTCATGGCTGCTAAGTTAAATAAAAAGAGAACTAACAATCCGAAACGAATGTATAATATTCGGAACAAACGAGAGGAAAGATGTGTTATGTATTCATAATCAACTAAATAATTATCAATATGAATTTGCATGTGACAGATAAGGATCATATCCTGGGCCCCGACGATGCCCCGATAGAAATAGTCGAATATGCAGACTATCAATGTTCCTATTGCGGAAAGGCTTTCTATATTATGAAGGATATCCTGAAAGAACAAGGAGATAAAATACGCTTCATCTTTCGTAACTATCCGTTGGACGAATTGCACCAATATGCCGTACATGCGGCTGTTGCTGCCGAAACAGCCTCGGCACAAGACAAGTTCTGGGAAATGCACGATATCTTGTTCGAGAACCAGGAAGAACTCGATGATACCCATTTGATCGAATATGCCCGTATTATCGATATGGACGTCAAGAAATTCAAAGAAGATTTCGGGCAGGAGCGTTTCATCCGCAAGGTACAGGAGGACTTCGATTCTGGCAATAAGGCGGGTATAGAAGGAACTCCCACTTTCTTTGTGAACGGAAAGAGGTATGAGGGCGACTGGATGACTAACGAGTTTCCGGAATATCTGAAGTCACTTCTTAAGTGAACCGGACCAGGCTCGTGAGAAAGAAGGAGGAGTGTGGAAAAGGGGAAAATGATAGGTTATTTAATAAAAAGAAGGTGTGTCAAAAGAAAATCCTGCTTACAATATACATAATTTAGGCACGGATTTCACGGATTTACACGGATAAATTTATTCTCTTTCCGTGTAATCCGCGTAATCCGTGCCTTAAAGATCGTGATAAAGGAGTTTTGACACACCTTCCTGCTTATGCTATAAATAATACTATAAAAATAGTTTTTATTTCTTCATAGCTTCCTCGATAGCCACCGCTACGGCAACTGTAGCACCTACCATCGGGTTGTTACCCATACCCAGGAAGCCCATCATTTCCACGTGAGCGGGAACGGATGAAGAACCGGCGAACTGAGCGTCACCGTGCATACGGCCCATCGTGTCGGTCATACCATAAGAAGCGGGACCGGCAGCCATGTTATCCGGATGCAGGGTACGGCCCGTACCGCCACCTGAAGCCACAGAGAAATACGGGTGGCCGTTTTCCATACATTCTTTCTTGTAAGTACCTGCAACCGGGTGCTGGAAGCGAGTCGGGTTCGTTGAGTTACCTGTGATAGACACGTCAACCCCTTCTTTACGCATGATAGCAACCCCTTCGCGAACATCGTCAGCACCGTAGCACTTGACTTTTGCACGCAGACCGTTTGAGTATGCTTTTTCTTCGATTACGTTTACTTCGCCGGTCATATAGTCGAACTGAGTCTGAACGTAAGTGAATCCGTTGATACGGGAAATGATCTTGGCAGCATCCTTGCCCAGACCGTTCAGGATAACGCGCAACGGTTCTTTACGAACTTTATTTGCCATTTCAGCGATCTTGATAGCACCTTCGGCAGCAGCGAAAGATTCGTGACCGGCCAGGAATGCGAAACATTTTGTTTCTTCACGAAGCAGACGGGCAGCCAGGTTACCGTGGCCGATACCTACCTTACGGTCGTCGGCAACAGAACCGGCGATACAGAATGCCTGCAGACCGATACCGATGGCTTCGGCAGCTTCGGCAGCATTTGTGCAGCCCTTCTTGATTGCAATTGCAGCACCTACAACGTAAGCCCAGCAAGCATTTTCGAAACAGATAGGTTGTGTTTCCTTACACATTGTATAAGGGTCGATACCTTTAGCGTCGCAGATAGCCTTTGCTTCTTCGATGCCGTTGATACCATATTCTTTTAAAACCGCGTTGATATGATCGATACGGCGGTCATAACTTTCAAATAAAGCCATATTCTTTTTTACTTTTTTAAATTCTTATTTACCAGAAATAAAGATATCAGAAAATTGAAAACAAGCACACCGCCGCAGCAGGCCACATAAAAAGCCATCCAGGGACGGTCCGGCTTAATCACGAAGTAAGCGATAACCGTTGCCACTATGGTGATAGCGATCAGCCCGAAAAGGACGCGTGTCAGTGTTTTCTTATTCATTACGAGGATCGATATATTTTACAGCTTCTTTGAAACGACCGTAAGAGCCTTTCGCTTTTTCCAGTGCTTCGTTAGCATCCATACCCTTCTTTACCATATCCATGAACTTGCCCAGGTGAACAAATTCGTAACCGATTACTTCGTCGTCAGCATCGAGAGCCATACGGGTACAGTACCCCTCGGCCATTTCCAGGTAACGAGTACCCTTGGCCAGCGTTCCGTACATTGTACCGACCTGGCTGCGCAGACCTTTACCCAAGTCTTCCAGTCCGGCGCCGATAGGCAGGCCGTCTTCAGAGAAAGCAGACTGTGTACGACCGTAAACGATCTGCAGGAACAATTCGCGCATAGCAGTGTTGATAGCGTCACAGACGAGGTCGGTGTTCAATGCTTCCAACAGTGTTTTGCCCGGCAGGATTTCTGAAGCCATAGCAGCAGAGTGAGTCATTCCGGAGCAACCGATAGTTTCTACAAGTGCTTCCTGGATAATTCCTTCTTTAACGTTCAGAGTCAGCTTACATCCACCCTGTTTCGGTGCACACCAACCGATACCGTGAGTCAAACCAGAAATGTCAGAAATCTGAGTTGCTCTAACCCACTTTCCTTCTTCAGGAATCGGAGCACACTGGTGGTTAGCTCCCTTCTTTACAACACACATGTGTTGAACTTCATGTGAATAAATCATAATCGCTAATTTATTATATTAAAGTGATAATAAAACTTTATGCTAATTTTAATGTAAGATCGCTCTTTTAAAGACCGCACAAAGATAAAATTTTTAATTCAGCCGTGCAACAGAACCGGTTATTTCAAAACTTCTTTAATTTTGTCTTCCAGCTCCTGGCCGTGCAGGTTCTTGGCGATGATCGTGCCGTCTTTGTCAACCAGTACGGTGTGCGGGATACTGTTGACGCCATAAAGGGCGGCACCGCCGTTCTGCCAGCCTTTCAGGTCGGACAACTGTGTCCAGGTGATGTTCAGGTCTTTTACGCCTTTGGCCCATGCATCGGCTTTGCTGTCCAGCGAGATGCCGACGATATCGAATCCTTTGCCTTTGTAATCTTTATAGGCTTTGACCAGATTCGGCATTTCTGCGCGGCAGGGAGGACACCAGGAGGCCCAGAAATCGATCAGGACGACTTTGCCGTTACCGACGTATTCGGAGAGTTTGTGCATTTCGCCTTTGGCATCCGGCATTTCGAAATCCGTGAATTTCTGTCCTACGGCGACCTTTTTCAGTACATTCAGATGATCGATCATGTAGCTGATTCCCGGAACGGATTTGAAAGAAGAATCTGCTTTGGAAATAATTTCATTTTGCTGTTCTTCGTCGATGTTGTAACGGAAATCGTACAGGTTTTTGGCGGCTGACTGTTTATCCGTATGAGTCAGGATGTAGTTGACAACGGCTTCCGTAATCTTACGGTCGATTTCTTCATATTTAGCTTCTGCTTGTTTGATCAGGTTTTCATCACCCGATTTCATATCGGCAACCAATTTGTTGATACCGGAGCGTAAGTCTTTGATCTTAGCCTGCAACTCTTTTTGTGCGTCGTTTTCAGGTGTGCCGCTAACCGTGGAAGTCGAATCCAGCACGACTGCCAGTTTCCCGTTTTCAAGTACGAATGTAGCCATGAACGGAGCGTTTTCACCGGGAGCGACACGTACCGGTTCAACCACTTCTTCCGAAAAACGGAGAGTACGGAGGGCCGGGGCGTTTTGTGTGCCTTTCAAGGCAAAAGCTCCGTTTTGAACTAAGGCGCTGTCCAGCGGCGCAGCCTCTTTTACCCCATATTCATAGAGGTACACATACTTACCATTCAAATCATTGTTTGAAACGGTACCGGCAATTTCGTAACCCGGTTTTTCGCTACAGGCTGCAAGAAGCAGGACGGAAGCGGCGATAGGAAGATACTTTTTCATATATTTACGTTGTATTAAAACGATTAATACTTTATTAGTTACAGACGTTTGGCGCAAAAGTAAGAAAAAATTGACACATTATTTACTATATTTGCAGTCTAATAACCGTTATTATGAATTTATCCTATATAGATACCAGATATGCGGCGTTTCTCCGTTTTGTCAGGTCTGTGATTGTCTGCTTGTCTCTGTTTTCTTGTCCGGTGTCCGCGGGGATCTCCCTGCATATGGCGGATAATATAGATTTGTCAAATAATGCCATCCTTGATATGTACCAGGATGAGAACGGTTACATGTGGATCGGCACTTACGACGGCTTGAACCTGTATAACGGCAAGAATACCTATGTGTTTCGCTTTGAACCGAACAACAAGAATACCTTATGCAGCAATATCATCAACAAGATCGTGTATGGCGGAGACGGATATCTGTGGGTATCGACTTCTATGGGATTGAATCGGTTCTCGCTGAAAGACCGGAAGGTGACGGAGTCTTATACGGAATATCCCGAATGCCTGAACGTGGCGTCTGATTCGGCCGGCAATACGTTGGCCATAAAGCAAAAAGACTTTATCTCCTGCTATTCTCCCGAAGCCGGTTCTTTCCAGGATGTACATGTACAGGGGATGAATGAGGAAATGGCCAAAGTCTTGTTTGCAGACGGAGAAAGGCAGTTCTTTATTCTTGACGCCGATGGCAGCCTGCTTGAGATTAGTCCGGATTTCGAGTCCTTCCCCTTGGCATTGGACATAAAGAAAACTCCGGTCCATGAAAAGAAAATTGACCGTGCCTATTACCTCGAAGGCATTCTGTACTATGTGGATATGGAAAACCGCTTTTACTCTTACCGGATGAAAGACCGCAAGAAAGAGTATCTGGCCGATCTTACCGGTTGGATGCATAAATATGGAAAGCTTTCTCGCATCGCTTTGTTTCATTCCGCTCCCTATCTGGTTTTTAGGAATGGGCTTTTGCTAAACATCGATAATCAGGAAGAGGCATTGGGGTTCGATGTCGGGCTCTTCTGTGTTTTGCCTGACCGGAAGCAGGATATCCTTTGGGTCGGGACAGACGGGCAAGGAGTCCGGATGTATTATGACAAGTATAACCGGTTTTCAGGGATTCAACTTAAGAGTTTGCCGATTGTCATGCGTAATCCGGTCCGTTCGATCTACACCGAAGATGAAAAAACAATCTGGTTCGGAACGAAAGGGAATGGTTTTGTACGTGTGGAAGATTATGATTCCTATGAAAAAGGGGAAATCCCGGCCGAAAAGGTCAAACATTTCACTACGTCGAACGGCTTGTCCAGCGATCGTGTCTATTGTTTCCGTAAAAGCAACTATTATCCCTGGGTGTGGATCGGGACGGAAGGTCCGGGATTGTCCTATTATTCTTTAGTGGACAAGCAGGTCCATACGATGGCAAGTCTTGTCGATACAAAGATCCGGTATGTCCATGCCATCCGTGAAGTGAATGATTCGACGTTGTGGATGGCAACGACCGGAGATGGTTTGCTGGAAGTTGTCATTGGTAAAAGGAGTGGGGAACCTGTCATTAAATATGTGGAGTCTTTTATCCTTGAAAAGAATGGAAAAGTTTGCAATGAGTTCCATTCTATGAATTATGATGACGAGACTTCCCTTCTCTACTTAGGAAGCCGTGGGGGATATGGGTTGGTAAGTTTTAACTTGTTGACTAAGAAATACGAGTTTATTTCGATGAATAATGCCGGCAACCGGGCGGTAGGGGATGTGCTCTGCATGTGTTATAGCCAGGATTCTACTTTTTATCTGGGGGCCAGTTCAGGCATGACGCAGATGAAATTACATTCGGGAACCTCGGCGGAGGTACGCCAATATAGCAGGATCGACGGTATCAAGAATGATATGGTTCATGGTATTCTTGAAGATCCTGACGGTTGTATCTGGCTGAGCACGAATAAAGGGTTGACCAAATACAATCCTCACAATCAGTTTTTCCATAATTATGGAAGTCCTGATTTGGATGTGACGGAATTTTCGGATGACGCCTATTGGAAATGCCCTTACACGGGAAAACTGTTCTTTGGCGGAATCAACGGATTGATATGGGTAGACCCGCAAAACGACCGGCAGGAGAATTATAAGCCGGCCTTGCATTTTTTTGAATTGAAGATGGGAAATGAAACGCATAGTCTGTACGACTATACGGATCAGAAAACCGGATATGTGGCCATTCCTCCCAGTATATCCACATTTTCAATTTCTTTTGTGGCGACCGACTACATACATGGGGAAAACTACGAGTATTCGTACTTATTGGAGAACTATAACACATCGTGGACCGAGTTGCAAAAGGATAACGAGGTCGCTTTTACGAAGTTGCCTTATGGAAATTATGTTTTGAAGGTCCGTTACAAGAATGATGTGTTCGATTCGGATGCCAAAGAGTATTTTTTGCATATACGGGTGTTACCTCCCTGGTACCGCAGTTCTTGGGCTATGATCGCCTATGGCCTGTTGTTGGCGGCTGCATGTTCGGGTATCGTGTATTGGCTGCGCCGCCGGATTGTGGAAAAACAGGTAGAAGTGGCCCGGAAGATCAGGGAAGAGCAAAAAGAAAAACTGTATGAAGCGAAGTTGAATTTCTTTGCCAACATCACGCATGAGCTTTGCACGCCTTTGACCTTGATTAATGGTGTGAACGATTATATCAAGACATCTGCCGAACGGTTGGCCGACGGAAAACTGGAGAAATATGCCCGTATCCTGGGTGAAAACGTCACAAACCTGAATGAATTGATCCAGGAAATCTTGGATATCAGAAAGATAAAGGAAGTCGGGTTCAGCCATATACATATCAAGCAGGTGTCCGTAAGCGGTTTGATCCGGAAGCAATGCGAATCGTTTGTGCCTGTTGCCGAGCGCAACGGGATCGATTTTACCTTCAGTGAAGCGGATAAACCGGTTTATTGGAATACCGATGTACCCAGCTTGAAGAAGATTATACGCAACCTGGTGTCGAATGCATTCAAGTACACGGAGCAGAAAGGGGCGATCGATGTCTCTGTCCGGATAGAAAATGATTCTCTGATAATAAAGGTATATAATACGGGCAAGGGGATAGCGGAAGCTGATTTGAAGACGATTTTCGACCGTTTTCAAATCTTGGGTGATTTGGATGGAAATAATTATACTCAGATGACTTCCAGAAACGGACTGGGGCTTTTCATCTGCCACAGCATGGTCCAACTGCTTCGTGGAGAGATAAAAGTGGAAAGTAAGGAGGGAGAATTTGCCGAATTTATCGTAACATTGCCTTATCTGGAAGCAGAGGAGACGGATTCGGATGGACAAGCCGGCGAAGAGGTACCGGTTGTACAACCGGTGGTTTCGGCTGCGGCAGCCGAAACCGAAGTAAATACCGGCAATCCGGTAATATTGGTAGTCGATGATAACCGGGATATCGTTTGGTTGATTAAGGAAACATTATCGTCCGAATATGTCGTCCGGGAAGCATTTAATGCAGAGGAGGCTTTGGCCCTGATGGAGCAGCAAACTCCTGATTTGATTATTACGGATATCATGATGCCGAGCATGGACGGGTTTGCGTTGATCAACCGTATCAAGTCCGATAAGTTTACCCGGCATATACCTGTAATCGTAGTATCGGCAAAAGTCTCGGAAAACGAACAGGCGGAGGGGCTGGATCTGGGTGCCGATGCCTACCTGACCAAGCCGTTCTCGTCTGTGGTGCTCCATTCCGTCGTGAACAGGTTGATGGCGAATAAGAAAGAACTGAAAGACTACTATTATTCCCCGGAAAGCGCTTACAAACAGTCCGGAGGGCAGTTGATCCATCAGGAGGATAAGGAGTTTATGGATTCCGTAACAGCTATAATTAAGGAAAATCTTGCTCAGGACACGTTGCGCCCTGAACTTATAGCCGATAAATTAGGCATGAATACCCGCGCCTTGTATCGCCGTTTCAAAAAGATTTCACCGCTGACACCGAGTGATTTCATCAAGGACTACCGTATGATATATGCAGCCCAGCTCTTAGTCACGACAAACCTGAGCGTGCAGGAAATCATCTATCAGGTCGGAATCTCCAACAAATCCTATTTCTATCGTGAGTTTTCAGCCAAATACGGAGTTACGCCGGGACAGTACAGGCAGATGCAATAGAGTCGATTATTAGAAGTCTTATACTTCTTCCATCCTCTCCAGTTCGCATCCTCTAAATTGCATCACGATAAGGTGAAGCTGAGTTTGTTGTATCATCATCTGTACTTTCCTGCCGGCAGCATATCCCTTGATTTGTTCTACCGCCTCCTGCCATTGTTTTTGGGCTTTCGCTTCGGAGTCCTTGGCCGACAAATATTTCAACTCCACGATGTAGCTGTGCGCCACTTCATAGCGCAACAAGTCCGGCATCAGGAAAAGGTCGCAAAAACCGTGATTCAGTTCTACCTCTGGAGCGATCAGGTAGTAGGCGTTCACGCTCAGGTAAGCGGTGAAGAATCCTTGCAGGTTGCGTTCCCCTTCGATGGCACTGCGCACGGATGAGTTCTCTTTGTAAGCCTGGGCTATGAATTCGAACGTTTCGCGCCATTGTCCGTCGTAGGCCATATTGTCAAACAGGTCAGCCAGTTTGTTCATGTTGATATACCGTTTATTTTGGTATTCTTCCAGCATGAACTCATAATATTGTTTGCGTACATTATTATTTGGAATACTTAATATGATACGCGTTCCGCGCGTGGCACTAATCGTCAGCATACCATAATAGAACAACAGGCTGGGGAAAATCTCAGGATTGGCAATCTCCGAGGCTGGAAAGGTGGTGACCAAAGTCGTAACGATCTGTCCCTCATCGGTGATCTTGCGCAGTACGCCTTTTCGGTCACCATCCAAGCGGTCCAGTTGGATGAGTTTCTTCATCTTGTTGTAATCGGTGCGGGTGTTCGGATCGATCATCAATTTAGGAGATTTGCCTAAATTCATATAATTACGCAAATAATAGAGCACCATATCACAGTTAAACATCTTTGGATCACGATCCAGACATTCTTCGGCAAAACAATAGTTGTCATACCAAGGTTTCATCTCTGTGATCATGGCTTCGATATCCGTATTGTCCGGTAGTTGTCCGGCATCCTTATAATATTGTAACATGGTACGCACATCTTCCTCGCTGAACCCCAGCATCATATTGAATTGATAGCTGGTACTGATGTTCCAGCCGATGTTGAAACCGCTGGTCAGATCGTCCAGGGTTACCGGACTGACGCCAGTCATGAAGATACGTTCGAACATCCCTTTAAATTTCTTGAACACTTCCCGGTAGAAACCGCTGGCATGTGTCAAGGCATGGTAGACCTCGTTGCCTTGCTCATTGAGGACCACGTTCGTAAAGTTGTCATATTCGTCGATGATGAGGTAAAGAGGTATGTTTTTTTCCCTTGTCTGGAAATTCAGATAGTTCAATTTACTGACAAAGTCGGGCAATTCTTCAATTTTTTGTGCAAATCCAGGAAAATAATAACGCTCATACGTTTTACCGAAAGCATCCATTGCCATTCCGCAATAGCGGTCGAAGTTTTCGGCAAGCGAACCGCTGCCTCCGCTGGCACGCGAGAAGTCGAGAAAAAGCACTTGATACTTTCCCTGAGAGGGGGTAGGGTGGCTGCCAACCCACAAATTTCCGAAACGTTCCTGGAATTTATCCTTTTGGGCAATATCATAATACGCCCACAGCATACTCAGGAAGATACTTTTCCCAAAACGGCGCGGACGAATGAAGAACAAACTGTTGGGCTGTTCTTCCAGCAAGGGCAGATACATCGTCTTGTCCACATAATATTGGTTCTGCTCAACCACTTCCACAAAGTTGGATACGCCATACGGGATTCTTTTTACATTTTCCATGTTGTGTCTGTTTTTATTCCTTCTGTTTACGAGGTATCACAAATATAGTCTATTCTTTTGGAAAGAACAAAGAATGTGTAGACTTTAAAATGTTTGAAGGAGATATCTTTATCGGTAATCCTAAACTCGGTTTATCCGGAGTGACAGAATAAAGTAGACAATAACCCCTTTTCAGTCATTTTTCTATTTCAGCTGAAAATCCGGTTCGTTTTGAACTGTCACTTTTCTCGTCTTTCCGGTTTTGGAGTGACGCTGTATGTCAAGTGTTCGGCGTGTCGTTTGGATGCCGGGGCCGGTCTGTCGCAATAAATGGAAAAACGTGACAATATGACAAACCTCAACTTCGGGAGAATCGAATATTTGCGAACGAAGTCGGGACGCCTCCAATTTACGTCAAAAGCCTTTTCCTGCCTTTTCTCCATGAGGTGCGCAGAACTTTTCCATGACGACCGTCTTCGTTGCCGTGACTTGCCGTGTTCATGGGTAGTGACGACCGTCTTCGTGGCGATGAAGCCAATCTTCAAGGCGATAAAGACGGTCGTCGCCGCAGAAAGCTGGCAGATTGATGAAAAAAGGATCGTTTCGCCCTGCAAAAAACGAAATTCCGGTTGCTCTGCCGACAGGGTGTCCAAATGTGAAATAATCTTTTATTTACAATAAGGGGGGCTGGAATAATGATTTATTCACACAAGTCGCAGTTCGGTACTTGTTTATATCCCGTAGCCAATAGTTTTAGGCATCGTAAACCTATGAGTTAGGAAACGTAATACATAGGTTGCCACCCTTATTGTCATATTTGTAAAAAAGTCATTGGTTCGAATCGAAACTACTACCGCATATAATCCGGTTTTCTACCCCATCTAATTCGATTTACCCGCAAGGGTAATATTTTTTAACAAATAGCCTTTTTTGTCACACGGTTAATTATCAGATAAATATACGATAATTCATGTTTTAAAGGGGATATTGTCTTTTTTGCTCAGTACGTTCGGTTACAGGTGGGTGACCGTTTTTGTATAAGGCTTGTCTTTGTATGGTGTCTTGGTTGTACAAAAGAGTGTCATAATCGGTCATTGGCTGAATATGACACCCTTTTTGTATTCCGGTGTTACTCATCTCGTGTTAAGATCCGCTAATATTGCCATCAAATTACAAAAAATTAAAAGATAGAGATTGGATGGTGTTCTTTCAATCTTTCTTTAATAAATATGTTACATGTGTTAAATTAAAAAGCAAAAAATGATGAATGAATCTAAGCTATTATCTCCATGTGGGATAGCGAAGGCCTCAGCCTTGTGCTTGCTAATGTCTGCTTTTTCTGTTAATGCCGTGTTTGCTGCTCCGGAATCGGATAGCAATGTAATGGTGGTGCAACAGGGGAAGACATTGACTGGTACTGTGAAAGACGAGTTTGGTCCGGTCGCAGGTGCTAACATTGTTGTGAAAGGAACAACAAACGGAACGATGACCGACATGAACGGCCATTTCTCCATTTCAAATGTGCCGGTAGGCGCAGTCCTGCAAATTTCTTTTATCGGTTATCTGACAGAAGAAGTGCAGGTTGGTAACCAGTCTTCCATCAATGTCATGTTGAAAGAAGATTCCCAAACATTGGACGAAGTTGTAGTCGTTGGATACGGTACGATGCGCAAATCCGATTTGACAGGTTCTATTTCCCAGGCAAAGGGTACGGAAATTATCAAAGCTCAATCGTTCAATGCCCTTGATGGTTTGAAAGGTAAAGTTGCAGGTGTGAACATTTTCTCCAATACGGGACAGCCGGGTGGCGAGATGCGTGTTGTGATCCGTGGTGTGTCTACCATCAACGCTTCGACTTCTCCTTTGTATGTGGTCGATGGTGTGGTTATGTCAGACTTCCAGTTGTTGAATCCTAATGATATCGAATCGGTCGAGGTGTTAAAGGATGCTTCTTCTGCCGCTATCTATGGTGCTCGTGGTGCCAACGGTGTCGTTTTGGTGACGACCAAGCGTGGTGATGGTGCAAAGGGGGTTCATGTTTCTTACGACGGTTCTGTTTCGGTCGGTATGATGGCGAAGCAGATGGATGTGATGGATTCTTACGAATGGATGGCTGCTTTCAAGCAAGGGTTGGAAAATGCCAATGCTTGGCAGGGAAAGAACTTCACGACCGATTTGTCGCAAATCTTCACGGACGAACGTTTGTTCAATGCTGACGGTACTCCAAAATACAATACGAATTGGCAGGACGAAACCTCCCGAACAGCCGTTTCGCACAATCATCAGATAAGTATTCAGCGTGCTGGTGACGGTTCTTCTGTAGGTGCGTTCATCAACTATACAGACCAACAGGGTATCTTGCTCAATTCTTATTTCAAACGTATCAATGCAAAGTTGGCGTATGATGACAAACCGACCAAGTGGTTGTCTACGTCCGTCAACTTGCTGGTTAACCATACATGGGGTAACCGTACATCCGATAACCCATACGGACAGGGCGCTTTGCGTACGATGATAGAACAGTTGCCGTTCCTTCCGGTTAAGTTGGACGGTGTCTATACGCAGACCAATATCATCAAGACAAGTGGTATTTTGAACGATAAGGACAATCCGAACAGTGGATATCAGAATTTCAGTCCGGAAGGTGTCGGTAACCCAGTCGAATTGTTGGAAAGATTGTATGCGATGCAATATCGTACGAAAATCTTCGGTAATGCCGGTCTTACTTTCCATTTGATGAAAGGGTTGGATTTGAAGACACAGTTCGGTGTGGACTATCAGAACAGCCGTGATGCCAATTACACGCCGTTCACTCCGCGTCCTATGATCAATCAAAACTCTGAAGGTTCGGCCTCTGCCAATAACTCCAACGCGTTGTACTGGCAGGAAGAAACTTATATGAACTATTCTACCTTGTTGGATAAGCATTCTATCAATGCCATGCTCGGATTGTCTTGGCAGGGACGTGAATATACTTATTTCAGTGCTTCAGATAGCAAATTTACGGACGATTTCTACGGTTATTATAACTTAGGTAAAGGAACGAACCGCCCAAGTGTGGGTAGTGATTATGACAAGTGGACGATGAATTCCTATTTCCTCCGTTTGGCTTATTCGTATGACAGTAAGTATATGGCTACGGTGACCGGACGTTATGACGGTTCTTCCAAATTCGGTGCCGGAAATAAGTATGCTTTCTTTCCCTCTGTCGGTTTGGGTTGGTTGATGTCTCGTGAAAGTTTCTTGATTGACAATCCGACTATCAGCAAGTTGAAATTGCACACTTCTTATGGTTTGACGGGTAACTCTGAAATAGGTACTTATCGTTCTTTGGCTACCGTAAGCCAGGGTACTACGATTATCGGTAACGCTTTGCAGACTGTTTCTTATCTGGATAATATGCCGAACGACAAGTTGAAATGGGAAAAGACAGCTCAGTTTGACTTTGGTGCCGAACTCGGTTTGTTTAAGGACCGCTTGAGTTTCGATGTTTCCGGTTATTATAAATATACATCGGACCTGTTGCTTAACCGTCCGGTTCCGGAATCTACCGGCTACTCTTCAATCATGGATAATATCGGTGCTGTATCTAACCGTGGTGTGGATATCTTGGTGACGGCACATCCGGTTCAGACGAAAGATTTCCAGTGGACATCCACAATCAATTTGGGTTACAACAAGAGCCGTGTTGAAAAGCTGGATGAAGGTGCTTCCATCGATCCGATTTCCGGAAAACGTCAGATCACGACCGATGGCTTTGTGGGATATGATATGCTGATTCGTGAAGGCGAACCGTTGTCGGCTTTCTATGGTTACAAACGTGTGGGCATTTATGATGGAAAACCTGAGAATTGGGATCCGGAAACGATGAATATCCCGTCTGTAATCGGTGAGAAGGTGACGACGAAGGACCGTGTGATCATTGGTAACGGTTTGCCTGACTGGATGGGGTCTTTTGTCAATACATTCAACTATAAGAATTTCGATTTGACACTTGATCTTCAGTATTCTTGGGGTGCTGATGTGATGCAGGAATACTATCATTCGACTGTGGCTCGTTTCTTGACAAACGGTCTTGACCGTTTTTATACGGAAGCATGGCATCCGACATTGAATCCGGATGGCAAGGAACAAGCGATTCGTCTGAACAACTTCGGACAGGGTGCTAACAATGCGGCCGATGATGACTGGGTTGCTAATGGTTCTTACTTACGTTGCAACATGATCCAGATTGGATACACGTTCGATCCGAATGTGATCAAACCGCTCGGTCTGTCTTCATTGCGTCTGTATGCCAATGTGAACAATGCTTTCTTGATCACAGCGTCAGACTATCTGGGATATGACCCGGACAACTCCTCTCGTTTGGGTGGTAATAACTGGGGTTCCAACCGTCAGTTCTTTACTTATCCGCGTCCGAGAACATTTATGTTTGGTATCAATGTCGCATTTTAATCCGTCTAAATTATAAAGATCATTATGAAACTAAAGAAAAAATATATTTCATTCATCTGTCTGTGTTCATTGGCGATGAGCTCTTGTGATAGCTTTTTGGAAGAAAAGCCTTTGGATATGAAAGACTCCAATCAGTTCTGGCAGACTCCGGCTGATGCCGAAACAGGTGTGAACGCCTTGTATTTTGGTGGTGTTCCTTATTTGCACAATACGGGTGGCGGTTGGACTCCCAAGGCTACTTGTTGGGGAGGTATTATCTCCGGTTTGTATGTCGACAGACGGAAAGACCGTCAGTTTACGAATGCCTCTGAGGGTTGTAACTTCAATGTCGCATCGTTCGATAGCCAGGCTATGAGCTATTGGCATGAATTTTACAAAGGAATCTCGCGTGCTAATTTCGTGATTGCCAATGTGCCGAATATGACAGATGTGTTGAGCGCGGAAACAATCAAGAATTATGTGGCTCAAGGGAAGTTCTTCCGTGCCTATGCTTATTTTTGGTTGGTAAAGGAGTTTGGTGATGTGCCTTATGTCTCTGAACCTTATACTTCTACGGAGGGAATGTTTAAGGAACGTGTTCCGGCTGCTGAAATTTATGGTTATATCGAACAGGATTTGCTTGATATCGTAAACAACAATGCGTTGCCAAACAAGGCTTTCTATGACAATGGTTGTTATGCCACACTTCCGATGGCACAGACACTGTTGGCTCAGGTTTATTTGCAACGTGCCGGTGCTCCGATGAACGGGGGGAATGCCGATTACGAAAAGGCTGCCCAGATGGCTTTGCGGGTGGTTGAAGGCGGTCAGCATGCCTTGATTCAGCCGAACGGAAGTAGCGATGACCTCAATTCGGCTTTCAACATCATCAAGACGACGAATACTTCAAACGAAATCATCTACGCAAAAGAGTATAACTACTCAAATCACAATGTAGGTAACTCTTATGCTGTTCATTCAATGGGTTCCGATGCGTTCCAGTGGAAAGATGCGACTGGCAATGGTATTTTCCACCCAGGAGGTGATGTGCTGGAAAATATTTATTTGCCTTGCGACATGATCATTAACAGTTATGATCCGGCCGATATCCGTGGACATGAAAAGCAGTTCTTCTTTAAGGAGTATACGGATGCAACAGGTGTGAACCATACATTGAATAATTATGGCAACTGGGCTTGGTTTGATGAAAAAGCTTTGATGGAAGGGCATGACGGTGATTATAATATGCCGACATTCCGGTATGCTGAAGTATTGTTGATCGCAGCTGAGGGGTTGGCACGTGTCGGTCAAGAAAGCGCGGCATTAGGCTATTTGAATCAGGTTCGTCAACGTGCTGGTTTGACAAACGAAACTGCAACGGGCGATGCATTGATTCAGTCTATTCTGACAGAGCGTTTACATGAATTTCCGTTGGAATTTAAGGTTTGGGATGATATTCGTCGTACTCGTTTGTATCCGGAAGAAGCCGGAGCGCATTCCGGTAAGCTTAATTGGGTACCCCTGTCTTCTGCCAAGATCCAGAACAAACCGGACGGACAGATTCGTGTAGGTGCTATTCCCGAATATGCCTTGTTGTGGCCGATTCCTTTGGATGAAATGCAGGCTAACCCTGCTTTGCAAGGACATCAGAATCCGGGGTGGAATTGATGAATTGATAAACAGGAGAGAGGCCTGATTATGTGAAAAGAGGCTGCGACGTAAAAAATAATTACGACACAGCCTCTTTTATTCATAAATATTGAACTCTTTGGAAAAGTGTCATAATCGTCTTAAAAGGTGTCATGATCGATAAATGTCAGTTTATGGTACTCTTTTGGTCTTCGGATGTTACTTCTTTATTGAAAAATATAGCTAATATTGCTATGGATTTGGAAAATTCTATAAGGGTATAAAGTATATAGCTTAATGTAAAAATGATAGGGAGTTTGTGTTTTTAGTTTTAAGCATTCGCCGGAGATACTTGGCGATCTCCGGTAGAATGTTTGTTTGATTTTTGAATGAAAACGGAATTAAATATATTGAAGATATGAAGTTGTATGTATCGTTATTGATAGGGGGATTATTGTGTTCTTGTCAGGCAAAATTACCGGTGAATGTTCCCGAATTGTCTGATGGAAATCCGACAACCTGTTTTGTGGGAACGGAAGGGGTGAATAAAGTGATTTTTGATCAGCAATATACTGTTCCCGTCCAAAGTTATAAAATCTATTCGTCCGGCGAGACGCCTGTACATGATCCGTCTGCCTGGACATTGAAAGGTTCTTATGATGGGAAGAACTGGGTGGTTGTGGATGAACGGAAAGACCAGACGTTCTGTTCCCGCTATCAGGAAATCCTTTGCCCGATCGCCAAGCCTTCCAATTATAAACAATATATGCTGGAAGCCGCAACGGCAGCCGGTGATACGCTGGTGTTGGGAGATGTGATGTTGTTTGATGAGAATTTGAATGCCGGTTGGGAGGATTTCGAATATCCGGAAATCGATTACGAAGTGATTGACCCGGAAACTAAGGGGGCTGCCATTTATGCGGATCTTGTCCAGAATCCGGACGAATACATACGTTATCATGCTCGAAAGGTAGCCGAAATTCTTTTCTATTCGGCAAAAGATACGATGAATGATGTTCAAAAGGTTCATTATACGTTGAAAGATTATGACGGAGTTTCAGCCAAGAGCGGTAATCCGGCCAATACCTCGATTGTCTATAGTACGCAACATATCGAGAAATCAGCGAACGAATCCCTTTATAAACTCGATTTCGAAACACGTGGCGTTCTCTACCATGAATTGGTACACGCTTACCAGTTCGAGCCGAAAGGAATCGGTTCCTACTCGACCAACAAGACATTCTGGGCTTCTATCGAAGGCCTGGCGGATGCCGTCCGCGCCCAGGCAGGATATTTCGATATGAGTACCCGTAAACCGGGCGGAAACTGGATGGACGGTTATCGTACGACCGGCTTTTTTATCCAATGGCTGACGACCAAAGACCCGGATGCCATCCGCAAGTTCCATGAGACGGTCCGCGACCTCGACGAATGGAGTTTCGACAAAGCGATGAAGCGTATGTTCGGCGAAGATGCCAGCATTGAAGGACTGTGGAACGAGTATCAAGTCTTTTTATCAAAATAAAATAGAAACAAGATCCATGAAGAAGACTATTCTTTTATTTTCTGCATTGCTGACCTTTGGGAGCTTGTCCGCTCAGGATAAGACCGCATGGGTGAACCCGATTATCGGGACGAACGGGATGGGGCATACGTTTCCGGGGGCTTGCGTGCCTTTCGGACTGGTTCAGTTGAGTCCGGACACGGACACGATCCCTCATAACGTGGATGGCAAGTATCAGCCGCGTGCTTATGAATATTGTGCCGGCTATCAACATAAGGACAGCAGTATCGTCGGGTTCAGCCATACGCATTTTAGCGGAACTGGGCATTCCGACCTCGGCGATATCCTGATTATGCCGGTTACCGGCGAATTGAAACTGAATCCCGGAACGGCAACCGACCCGGACGGCGGCTACCGTTCGCGTTTCTCACACGATACGGAGGTATCCCGTCCCGGCTACTATGAAGTGATGCTGGCCGACTACGGCGTGAAAGCACAACTGACGGCAACCAAGCGGGTGGGCGTACATAAATATACGTTCCCGAAAGATGCCGGGAACCAGCGGATCATCTTAGATATGATCCACGGTATCTACAATTACGACGGAAAAGTCCTTTGGACGAATATCCGGGTCGAAAACGATACGCTGGTCACGGGCTATCGTATCACGAACGGATGGGCGCGTACCAACTATACCTACTTTGCCATGTCTTTCTCCAAACCGGTCGTTCATTACGGATGCGAGGAAAAAGCAAAAGTCAATTACCGGGGCGGATACGGCAAATTCAATATGAAAGAAAACTTCCCGGATATAGGCGGACGCAAGATCGTCGCTTATTTCGATTTCGATCCGGCGGCTTCCGAGGAATTGGAAGTGAAAGTGGCGCTTTCGGGAGTCAGTGCCGACGGTGCTTTGAAAAATCTGCAGGCTGAAGCCTCCGGCCATAGTTTCGACCGGTTGGCGGCTCGTGCCGGTGAAACCTGGAATAAGGAATTGTCCGTTATCGAAGCCAATGGCACGGACGACCAGTTGGCGATGCTGTACACCTCTTTGTATCACACCATGATCAATCCTTGTGTCTATACGGATGTGGACGGACTGTATCGCGGATTGGATCATAATATCCACAAGGCGGACGATTTCACGAACTACACGGTCTTTTCCGTTTGGGACACCTATCGTGCCCTGCATCCGCTGTTCAACATCATCAACCGCCGGGTAAATACGGATATCGCCCGCTCTATGCTGAAGCATTGCGAGCAAAGCGTGCATAAGGCTTTGCCTATCTGGAGCCATATGGCAAATGAAAACTGGTGCATGATCGGATATCATTCCGTTTCCGTTTTGGCCGATGCCGTGGCGAAAGGTCTTCCGTTAGACAAGGAAGAGGTTTTGAAAGCGATGGTGAGCAGTTCCACGATCCCTTACCTGGACGGGACCGGCGAATACATGGAAAAGGGGTATGTCGCACTCGATCATAACGGCAGCGCCGCTTCCCTGACGTTGGAATATGCCTATGACGACTGGACCATCTACCACACGGCGCTTTTGGCCGGCAACCGTTCTGTTGCCGATACGTATAAAAAACGGGCGGCCAATTATACGAATGTTTTCGATACGAATATGGGGTATGCCCGTCCTCGTTATGCCGACGGACGCTGGAAAGAGAATTTCAACTTGCTGAACACGCATGGCGAAGGTTTTATCGAAGGAAATGCCTTGAACTATTCTTTCTATGTGCCGCAGGATGTGGACAACATGATCCGCCTGATGGGAGGGGACAAGTCGTTTGTCTCCAAGCTCGATTCCCTGTTTACGATGCACCTGCCTGCCGAGTTTTTCGCCCAGACCGAGGATGTGACGGAGGAAGGCTTGCTGGGCGGCTATGTGCATGGCAACGAACCGAGCCATCATATCCCGTTCCTGTATGCCTGGACCTCGCAACCTTGGAAAACGCAATACTGGCAGCGTGAAATCATGAATAAAATGTATCGCAATAATATCGACGGCCTGTGCGGTAACGACGATTGCGGCCAGATGTCTGCCTGGTATATCCTGTCTTCGATGGGGTTCTATCCGGTTTGTCCGGGTACGGACCAGTATGTGCTGGGAGCTCCTTACTTGCCTTATATAAAGGTTATGCTGGAGAACGGAAAGACTTTTGAGGTAAAGGCCGACAAGGTGAGCGACAAGAACCGCTATGTCAAGTCGGTCAAGTTGAACGGCAAGCCTTATACAAAAGGATATATCACCCAGCAGGATATCATGGATGGTGGTGTCCTGACTTTCGAGATGTCGTCTTCCCCCAACAAGAAACGTCTCTTTACGGGGACTGACAAACCCTATTCTTTGTCTTCTAATTAATTAAACATATTCTATCCATGAAGAAATTATTTATTTTAGCGATTACGCTTTGCAGCAGCCTCTTTACGGTGGATGCGGCCGACAAAAAGGACCTGGTGGATTACGTGAATCCGCTGGTCGGGAGCCAGTCGAAAATATCCCTTTCGACAGGTAATACTTATCCGGCGATTGCCATGCCCTGGGGTATGAATTTCTGGATGCCACAGACCGGAAAGATGGGAGACGGCTGGGCGTACACATACGATGCGGACAAAATCCGTGGTTTCAAGCAGACTCATCAGCCCAGCCCGTGGATCAACGATTACGGACAGTTCGCCATCATGCCCGTTACCGGTAAAGTGGTGTTTAACCAGGACAAACGCGCCAGCTGGTTCTCCCATAAGGCAGAAGTGGCAAAACCGAATTATTACCGGGTGTATCTGGCAGACCATGACGTTGTGACGGAAATCACGCCGACGGAACGTGCCGCCATGTTCCGCTTCACTTTCCCCGAATCGGACAACTCGTATGTGATTGTCGATGCTTTCGACCGTGGTTCTTATATCAAGATCATACCCGGAGAAAACAAGATCGTCGGCTATACGACTCGTAACAGCGGAGGGGTTCCTCAGAACTTCCGCAACTATTTCGTCGTCGTGTTCGACAAACCGTTTACCTATAAGGCGACTGTCGGCGACGATGAGATCCGCAAAGGCGAAACCGAAGCGAAAGAGAACCATACCGGTGCCATTATCGGGTTTTCCACCCGTAAGGGCGAGATTGTCCATGCTCGCGTAGCTTCTTCCTTTATCAGCCCTGAACAGGCGGAATTGAACCTGAATGAATTGGGAGGCCGTTCGTTTGACGAAATAGCCGAGGCCGGCCGTCAGGTATGGAATGAGACATTGGGACGTATTGCTGTCGAAGATAACGATGTGGACAAACTGCGCACGTTCTATTCCTGTCTGTACCGTTCGCTGCTTTTCCCGCGCAGCTTCTACGAATTGGATGCCAATGGCAAAGTGGTGCACTACAGTCCGTATAACGGAGAGGTGCTGCCGGGTTATATGTTCACCGATACCGGTTTCTGGGATACGTTCCGTTGCCTGTTCCCGTTCCTGAACCTGATGTATCCGGATATGAATACGAAGATGCAGGAGGGGCTTGCCAATACTTATAAAGAGAGCGGCTTCCTGCCGGAATGGGCAAGTCCGGGACATCGTGGCTGCATGGTCGGCAACAACTCGGCTTCCGTCGTGGCGGATGCTTACCTGAAAGGACTTCGCGGATATGATATCGAGACGCTTTGGGAGGCTGTCGTGCATGGGGCCAACAGTGTACATCCGAAGGTGAAATCGACCGGACGCTTAGGATATGATTATTACAATGAATTGGGCTATGTGCCTTATAACGTGAAAATCAACGAAAGCGCCGCCCGCACGTTGGAATATGCTTATGACGACTGGGCTATCTATAAATTAGGGAAGGCTTTGGGCAAACCGGAATCCGAAATTGCCATTTTCGCGAAACATGCCATGAACTATAAGAACCTGTTCGATCCGGAAACCAAGTTGATGCGTGGCCGTAACGAGGACGGCTCGTTCCAGTCTCCGTTCAATCCGCTGAAATGGGGAGACGCCTTTACGGAAGGCAACAGCTGGCATTATACTTGGTCGGTTTTCCATGACCCGAAGGGGCTGATCGAACTGATGGGAGGAAAGGTCGGTTTCAATGCCATGATGGATTCCGTATTCAATGTCCCGCCTTTGTTCGATGACAGCTATTACGGCGGCGTGATCCATGAGATCCGCGAAATGCAGATTATGAACATGGGGAATTATGCGCATGGCAACCAGCCGATCCAGCACATGATCTACCTGTACAACTATTCCGGCGAACCTTGGAAAGCACAGTATTGGGTGCGTGAAGTGATGGACAAGCTCTATTTCGCGACTCCCGACGGCTATTGCGGGGATGAGGACAACGGGCAGACTTCGGCATGGTATGTATTCTCGGCTCTCGGCTTCTATCCGGTTTGTCCGGGTACGGACCAGTATATCTTGGGGTCTCCGCTGTTCAAAAGCGTGACGCTGAATCTGGAAAACGGCAAGAAGGTCGTGATCAAGGCCAACAATAATGGCGAGGCGAATCGTTACATCTCGTCTATGAAAGTGAATGGCAAGAACTATACGAAGAATTATCTGACACATGGCGACTTGATGCGTGGCATGAACATTCTTTATAATATGTCGGCCACACCGAACAAGAGCCGGGGTACGCAGGACAGTGACGCTCCTTACTCATTCTCCAATGAATTGGGAAAATAATCGGAATGTATATAGATTAGCCGGAAGCATTAATATTAACATAAGCACTTAATTATAATAGCATTTCCGGCAAAGCTATAATCAAAAGGGCTATTTGGACCTTGTTTCAGATAGTCCTTTTTATTTATAACGACAATAGTTTGAATATGAAATTACGAATTTGTACTTTGATCGCTGCGTCGTGTGCCGCCTTATCCGGCACGGCACAGAATGAAAAATTGACGGAATACGTCAATCCGCTGGTAGGAACGGATGGTTACGGCAATGTGTATCCGGGGGCGCAGATCCCGTTCGGAGGGATCCAGATCAGCCCGGATACGGATGCCAAATACTATGACGCGGCTGCCGGCTATAAGTATAACCACACTTCGATCCTGGGCTTCAGCCTGACGCATCTTAGCGGGACCGGTATTCCCGACCTGGGCGATTTCCTGTTTATCCCCGGAACTGGAGAGATGAAACTGGAACCCGGAAGCCGTGAGAACCCTGATGAGGGCTATCGCTCCCGGTACACGCACGACGAGGAACAGGCCACTCCTGACTATTATGCCGTTCGCTTGCAGGACTACGGAGTAAAGGCGGAGATGACGGCAGGACTGCGGAGCGGAATGTTCCGTTTCACCTATCCCGAATCGGAAAAATCATTTATCATGATCGATATGAACCATACGCTTTGGCAGTCGTGCGAATGGGCCAATCTGCGTATGGAAAACGATTCGACCATCACGGGCTATAAGCTGGTGAAAGGATGGGGGCCTGAACGCCACGTCTATTTTACGGCTGTCTTTTCCAGAAAATTGACGGGCCTGCGTTTCATGCAGGATAAAAAGCCGGTGATCTATAATACATCCCGGTTCAGGAGCGACCGCGAGGCCTGGGGGAAGAACCTGATGGCTTGCCTCTCTTTCGCAACCGGGGAAGGGGAGGAAGTGATCGTGAAAACGGCTATCTCTTCCGTCAGTACCGCCGGAGCGAAGATGAACATGCAGGAACTGGACGGGTTGACATTCGACAGCCTCAAGGAGAAAGGGGAGGACCTGTGGGAGAAAGAATTGCAAAAATACCGGATTACCGCCGACCGCAAGACAAAGGAAACGTTTTATACTTCCGCCTACCATGCCGCCCTCCATCCGTTTGTTTTCCAGGATGCGGATGGCCGTTTCAGGGGCCTGGACAAGAATATCGGGCAGGCGAAAGGCTTTACCAACTATACGACTTTTTCCTTGTGGGACACCTACAGGGCTTTGCATCCCTGGTTCAACTTAGTGCATCAGGACATAAATGCCGATATCGCCAACTCGATGTTGGCCCACTTTGACAAGAGCGTGGAGAAGATGCTCCCGATCTGGTCTTTTTACGGGAACGAGACATGGTGCATGATCGGCTATCATGCGGTTTCCGTCCTGGCGGATATGATCGTCAAAGGGGTGAAGGGCTTCGACTACGAACGGGCGTATGAGGCGATGAAAACGACTGCCTTGAACGAACATTACGACTGTCTGCCCGACTATATGCGGAATGGTTACGTCCCGTTTGACAAAGAGGCGGAGTCGGTTTCCAAAACATTGGAATATGCCTATGACGACTATTGCATCGCACAGGCCGCCAAGGCGTTGGGCAAGACTGACGATTACCGGTATTTTCTGAACCGTTCGCTGTCTTACCAGACCTTGATCGACCCGGAAACGAAGTATATGCGTGGCCGTGACAGCAAAGGGGACTGGCGTACGCCGTTTGCCCCGATCGCCTACCAGGGACCGGGTTCCGTCAATGGCTGGGGAGACATTACGGAAGGGTTCACCATGCAATACACCTGGACCGTCCCGCACGACGTACAGGGATATATCAACCTGGCAGGGAAAAAGTGGTTCGAGAAACGTTTGGATGAACTCTTCACCGTCGAGTTGCCGGATGATATACCGGGCGCTCACGATATTCAAGGGCGTATCGGCGGCTACTGGCATGGTAACGAACCTTGCCATCATGTCGCCTATCTGTACAACTATTTAGGCAAACCCTGGAAATGCCAGAAGTGGATCAGGGAGATCGTTGCCCGTTTTTATGGCAACGAACCGGGCTCGTTGAGCGGGAATGACGACTGCGGACAGATGTCGGCCTGGTATATGTTCAACTGCGCAGGCTTTTATCCGGTAGCCCCTTCCAGCAATATCTATAACATCGGCTCTCCGTGTGTAGAGGCGCTTTCGATCCGGATGAGCAACGGAAACGAAATAAAGATGACCACGGAAAACTGGTCGGAAGAGAACGTCTATGTCAAAGAGCTATATGTCAACGGAAAGAAATATGATAAATCCTATCTGGCCTATGAGGATGTGCAGGCAGGAATTACCCTGCACTTTGTGATGAGCGGCAAACCGAACTACAAGCGTGCCGTTTCGGCGGACGCCCGTCCCGCCTCGTTGTCGTCACCGGGCAAAACGATGTTTTACCAAATTAAATAGGAGCGGGAGTTTTTCTTTTTGTCCATAAGCGTATACCTTTGTCGAAATAATTAAAACGAAAATAATGAAAAAGATGATTTTGGGAGTGCTTGCATTCCTGTTGATACAGATGGCATCCGGACAGACTCTGGAAAAGATGCAGTGGTTTAACGAGCCGGAGAAATGGGAGGTCAAGGAGCAGGCATTGTCGATGTTTGTCACCCCGCAAAGCGATTACTGGCGCATATCCCATTACGGTTTTACCGTCGATGACGCGCCTTTCTATTATGCCATCTACGGAGGTGAGTTTGAAGTGAAAGTAAAAGTGACGGGCGATTATAGAGCACGTTTTGACCAGGCCGGGCTGATGCTTCGGATCGATCACGAAAATTATATTAAGGCTGGTATCGAGTTTGTAGACGGGAAATTCAATCTGAGCACCGTCGTCACCCATAAAACGAGCGACTGGAGTGTGATTTCGTTGGATAAGCCGGTTCCGTATATCTGGATCAAAGCGGTCAGGCGGTTGGATGCCGTGGAGATATTCTATTCGTTTGACGACAAGGAATACACCATGATGCGCAATGCCTGGTTGCAGGATAACATCCCGGTAAAGGTCGGTTTTATGGCTGCCTGCCCGGACGGAAGCGGTTTCCAGGCGAAGTTCGAGCACTTTAAAGTGACGCATCTGCCCGATATGCGCAGGTTGGAATGGCTGAAGAAAAATGCGGAATAAAGGGCTATATCGTATTATCTTCTTTCGCGAATACAGAAAAATTTCTATATTTGCACCGCCTTTAATTAGGAATCAGATACTTTCTAAATAAATCAGATTAAGAAATGACAAAGAGTGCATTACAAATTGCAAGAGCAGCTTACCAGCCAAAGGTTCCCGCTGCATTGAAAGGCGCTGTAAAAGCCGTAGATGGTGAGTACACACAATCAGTCGCCGATCAGGACGAAATCAAAGAGTTATTCCCGAACACGTACGGAATGCCTGTCGTTACTTTCGAAAAGAGTAACGAGAAGAAAGAGCTGCCGGCCATGAATGTCGGTGTGATCCTTTCCGGTGGCCAGGCTCCTGGCGGTCATAACGTGATTGCAGGTCTGTTCGACGGTATCAAGGCTAACAACGCAGCTTCTCGTCTGTATGGCTTCATCCTGGGCCCCGGTGGTCTGATCGATCATAAATATATGGAACTGACGGCTGACATTATCGACGAATACCGTAACACGGGTGGTTTCGATATGATCGGTTCAGGTCGTACCAAACTCGAAACAAAAGAACAATTCGACAAGGGTCTGGAAATCCTGAAAGAGCTGGACATCAAGGCACTGGTTATCATTGGTGGCGACGATTCCAACACGAATGCGTGCGTATTGGCCGAATATTACAAAGCAATCAACGCAGGTGTACAGGTAATCGGCTGTCCGAAGACAATCGACGGTGACCTGAAGAACGAACAGATCGAAACTTCTTTCGGTTTCGACACGGCTTGCAAGGTTTATTCGGAAGTTATTGGCAATATCCAGCGTGACTGCAACTCCGCACAGAAATACTGGCACTTCATCAAGCTGATGGGACGTTCCGCTTCCCACATCGCTTTGGAATGCGCTTTGCAGACTCAGCCGAACATCTGTATCATCTCTGAAGAAGTGGAAGAAAAGAACATGTCTTTGGACGATATCGTGACGTATATCGCCGGCATCGTTGCAAAACGTGCTGCCGAGGGCAACAACTTCGGTACGGTGCTGATCCCCGAAGGCCTGATCGAATTCGTTCCGGCCATGAAACGCCTGATCGCCGAGTTGAACGACTTCCTGGCTAAACACGATACCGAATTCAAGATGATCAAGAAGAGCGAACAGCGTGCTTACATCATCAGCAAGCTGACAAAAGAAAACTCCGACTTGTATGCTTCCCTGCCGGAAGGCGTGGCACGTCAGTTGTCACTCGATCGCGACCCGCACGGAAATGTACAGGTTTCTCTGATCGAAACAGAAAAATTGCTTTCTGAAATGGTCGGCAAGAAGTTGGCTGAATGGAAGGTTGAAGGCAAATACGCCGGCAAGTTCGCCGCACAGCACCACTTCTTCGGTTACGAAGGCCGTTGCGCCGCTCCGTCCAACTACGATGCAGACTACTGCTATTCCTTGGGCTATACGGCTTCCTGCCTGATCGCTGCCGGCAAGACCGGTTATATGTCTTCCGTGCGCAACACGACTGCTCCGGCCGACAAGTGGATCGCCGGCGGTATCCCCGTAACCATGATGATGAACATGGAAAAACGCCACGGCGAAATGAAACCGGTTATCCAGAAAGCCTTGGTGAAACTCGACGGCGCTCCTTTCAAGAAATTCGCCGCCAACCGCGACGAATGGGCAATGACGACAAGCTATGTCTATCCCGGCCCTATCCAGTATTTCGGCCCGACTGAAGTATGCGACGAACCGACCAAGACATTGCAGTTGGAACAGGCTAAATAATATATCCAACGAGATATAATCAATAAATGATAGAGGTAAGGCATTTCGCTTTACCTCTATTTTTTTATCTTTACGGAAAAATAAAAGGATATGGATAATTTGCAGCAGTTATTGGACGAATGGCAGGCCCTTCAGCCTCTGAAGCCGGAAGATGAGAAGCGGTTAGACCGCAAGTTCAGGTTAGAGTTTAATTATAATTCGAATCATCTGGAGGGGAATACACTGACGTATGGCCAAACAAAACTTTTGTTTATGTTTGGTGAGACATCCGGCTCTGCTTCCTTGAAAGATTATGAAGAAATGAAAGCCCATAATGTCGGTCTGGAGATGATGAAACAGGAAGCAATGGATAAAGAACGTCCCTTGACCGAGCAATTTATCCGTGAACTGAATAAGACAATTCTTGTCCAGGATTATTGGAAGGATGCCAAAACCCCTACAGGTACAAAGACGCGTATGGAGATAAAGGTCGGAGTGTATAAATCCCGCCCTAATTCGGTTATAACAGCGACAGGGGAGGAATTTCATTATGCATTGCCGGAAGAAACACCCGCTTTTATGACGGATTTGGTAGATTGGTATAATGCGGAGGCGGCAAAAGGCGTCCTATCTCCGGTGGAACTGGCCGCCTTGTTGCATTACCGCTATATCCGCATTCATCCTTTTGAAGATGGTAATGGGCGTATTGCACGCCTGTTGGTGAATTATATATTGTTTCGGAACGGTTATCCGATGATTGTGATCCATACGGAAGATAAGCAAAATTATTTGCGGGTTCTGCATCAATGTGATGTGGCGGTCGGCCTGACTCCTTCGGATGGTGCGAATGCTTCGCTGGATAAAATCAGGCCGTTTGTCGGTTATCTGAATGATTGTGCGGAACGTGCTTTGCGAATCGGCATAAAGGCTGCTAAAGGCGAGAATATAGAAGAGGAGGATGATTTTGAAAAAGAATTGGCTGTTTTGCAGCGGCAGATAAGGAAAGAAGAGGTGAAAAACGATTCGCCTAAGTTTAGCGTCGAGATGGTTTTGGATGTATTGGAAAAGGTGTATAAACCCTTCGTGAAGAAGTTAGAGGAAGCGGTTGCCCCTTCGGAGGTGTTTTTTATGTCTGTCCGGAAATATGACTGGATCAGCAAAGGGCTTGACCTGATTGCGGATGGAATGATGCAAACATCTTCCGTTTCAAAAGAAACGTTGGATGACCCTAAAATACAAGAGATACTTGGAAATGCCCATGCATTCGTTTTTCGGATCGATTTATCCGAACCTAAGCGGGAATATAATATGGAATCGATAGCCGTTAGGATAGATGGCCGTATATTCTTGGAAGAAACCTATTATACCTTTGCCTCTGATCCGGATAAACTTTACCCATATGCGACTTATCCTTCTTTGGAAGATATAGCCCGAATGATTCAGTCCATAAAAGCCGGTATCCTTTTAAGCATAAGAAAGGCGGCCAAAGCGGAATAGCTGTTGCGTGTCTTTCGTGGATTGTCGGTTGGAAAAGGAGGCTATAACCAAGATGGTTCGGGGAATCATATCCGGTATTACAGCTCGCCCGGCCGTTCATCGCCGGCTTCTCCTCCTTCTCCTTTCTTCTTGCTGCCGCGCTGGTTGCGGGCGGTGCGAGTTTCGGCGATCAGGGTGTTGACGCTCCGGATGAAAGCGGCCGTCCCAACTTGGGACGACCGTTTTTGTGACAAAAAGTAATTTACCCAAGTCGGGACCGCTGTTTTAGAAAGCCAAAGAGCACGAATCCACTATATTTTCGGCCTTTTTTTATTTGCATGTTTACGAAAAAACTTATATTTGCAGCGACTAACATTATTTCCCAGAAGCAGTGAACCTGCTTCTGCATGGATGCAGGCATTTTTATGCCTGTCTCTATCCCCATAGGCGGTTCCGTACCCCCGTGGGGAGCATTAATGTGCCTCCAGCTTCTGGGAAGTGTTAGTCAACGGGAAAGGCGGGACCGTTTTTTTTCGCCCTACTTTTAATACCTTATTATATTATGGAAGCAGCAAACACCTTGACACTCCCGGCAGAAGCTATCCAAGAGGTCTTTTTCAGGGAAGAAGCCAGCCGTATCCGGAAAGCGTTCGCCAACAAAAGCGATGAAGACGACCTGGATTATCTCCTTCACCAGTTACGATGCATAAAAAGCCTGATGGTACATCTGGAATTGCCTTGGGATCGCCTGATCACTGTCCTTTTCAGATGTTTCGCTTATTACATGCGGCAACCGAATGTGGAGAACACCCGTAAAACCTACCAACTGGCTACCCAGCTGATGGATTGCATCGTCTTCATGTCCCGGAACGGAAGGGTGATGAATGCATTAGTCGAGTTCTTTGATCACCAGATCGACGATCTTGACAAATTGTTGGCGGAAAAAAACGAAACCCAGCCTTAATAGGTTAGAAACCGGAGATAGGGGCAGGGATGGGACTTGCCTCTATTTTAGGAGAGACTGAATGTTGATCAGAAACCAATCGATGATGCCTCGCGATTCGAAACTTCCGGATCTCTTTTTGTCATCCGACCTCTTGTAACGCCTTGCCCAGTGTATGAAGTTCATTGATGATTTCTTTCCTTCTTGCCTCGGAAGGCTTTTTGGAACCGCAGATGTAGGCGGCCATCAGACTTTGCTTGATTCCCAGGCGGCGGGCGAGAGCGGCAACATTGATTTCCGGGAAATTCTTGAACATCCGATAAAATTCAGTCTTATCGCTAAGCGTTTCCTCTTGCAAAAATCCTTCATAGCATAAGTCTTCATCCAGATCCGGCCAGTGAATGCCGACATTGTCGGTTTCAAAATTCTGCAATTGTTCGGGAGAAGCGTTTCTCAGGCGTTCGTAATCGGCAATAGCTTCCCGGTGCTCTATGCCATCGGCGGTGAGTATATGTACGAATTTGTTATCGACCCAAGTTTTTATGACATCTGGTTTCATAAGATTACCTCCTTTCTGTTTTTGTTGAAAAATTCGTTCCACCTTTCGGATCTCAACTCCTTATTCTCTTCAATGATCATTTCTGCCAGTTTTATTTCATTGGATTGTAATCCATTGTTTGTTATCAAGGTTATTTCCGGCTCAATGTTGAACTTTGCACTTTCTTTTATACTTCCTTTTCCTTTGATCACATGTACATGTATTGGTTCATGATTATTGGAGTAGAACATAAAACGTAATCCGAAAAATGTAAATAGTAAAGGTATGTCTTTATTTTTAGTTGTCTACAAATATAGGTTATAAATCAATATCCTGCAAATGGGAAAAAGATTATCTCAAAAAAACTTATTTCCTTACGATCTCTTCTAGCTTCTTCATATTCTTCCTCTTTGTCGCCCCCATAATCAGGAATAAGTCGATCAAGTACCAAACGCTCAAGCCGCCGAATGTGAGCAGTTTGAAGATTGTTTTTGTAGCGATAAAATGCCTGGCGAAGGCTTCGCGGAGTACCTTTTGTTTTTGGAAGTGCTTCGCAAAGCCTTCGCGGGGTTTAAAAGTGATTAAAATCATATAAGCCAGGCGTTTATCTGGTTTATGTGGATGGAAAGGTTTTGAAAGTTTTGATTACCCGGTAGTAGTGGCCGTATATTCCTGGAAGAAACCTATTATACCTTTGCCTCTGATCCGGATAAACTTTACCCATATGCGACTTATCCTTCTTCGGAAGATATAGCACGAATCCACTATATTTTCGGCCTTTATTTATTTGCTTATCCGTGAAAAGAGCTATATTTGCAGCGACTAACATATATATCCAAGGTGTGGTGAACCTGCATCTGATTCGTTGCGGGCATTTTTATGCCTGCAACGATCTTCATAGGCGGTTCCGTACCCCCGTGGGGAGCATTAATGTGCCTCCAGCATCTTGGATGTGTTAGTCAACGGGAAAGGCGGGACCGTTTTTTTTCGCCCTACTTTTAATACCTTATTATATTATGGAAGCAGCAAACACCTTGACACTCCCGGCAGAAGCTATCCAAGAGGTCTTTTTCAGGGAAGAAGCCAGCCGTATCCGGAAAGCGTTCGCCAACAAAAGCGATGAAGACGACCTGGATTATCTCCTTCACCAGTTACGATGCATAAAAAGCCTGATGGTACATCTGGAATTGCCTTGGGATCGCCTGATCACTGTCCTTTTCAGATGTTTCGCTTATTACATGCGGCAACCGAATGTGGAGAACACCCGTAAAACCTACCAACTGGCTACCCAGCTGATGGATTGCATCGTCTTCATGTCCCGGAACGGAAGGGTGATGAATGCATTAGTCGAGTTCTTTGATCACCAGATCGACGATCTTGACAAATTGCTGGCGGAAAAAAACGAAACCCAGCCTTAATAGGTTAGAAACCGGAGATAGGGGCAGGGATGGGGCTTGCCTCTATTTTAGGAGAGACTGAATGTCCTCTTTCAATGCCGGGATATGTTTGATGATCAAGCTCCAAAGAAATTCTGTTGTCACACTGTCATAACCATGAATCACCCGGTTTCTTGTATTGACAATTGCTCTTGCGTTAGGTAATTGGAAAGTTGCATCTATTTTTAGGATTCTGTTGATCGCTTCTCCCATAATATCAACATTACGTTCGATAGCCCGTTGCCTGAGAATGTCTTTTTTGAAATTCTCGAATAATTTAGGTTGTCCGGTGAAATAACTTTCTACTTCTTCTATGGAAAGAAGGACATCGTTCAAATGCTTTTATATTCATCCATAAATGATAAGTTTAGAACTATCGATATTCTTTCTCAAAATCGGATTGCGGATTGCCTGTTCTTCCAATAAATCTATCTCCCGGTGGAGGATGGATGATAGTGAATCTTTCAGGTCAAAGTAGTTATCGGCATATTCTTCCAATGGAACATTTTCAAAATCGACAACTAAATCGATATCACTTTTATCATTGAAACGATTGGTCAGGACAGAACCGAAAGCAAATAACTTTTTGACCTTATGCTTTTTGCACAAAGCTATTATACCAGGCAGATAGTTATTGAAGAAATCCATATTTGTTGTATTTGCTTGGAACAAAGGTATGTTTTAAATCCGAAAAATCAAATATCCTTTTTCACGATCTCTTCCAGCTTCTTCATATTCTTCCTCTTTGTCGCCCCCATAATCAGGAATAAGTCGATTAAGTACCAAACGCTCAAGCCGCCGAATGTGAGCAGTTTGAAGATTCCTTTGACCTTGTCTCCGATCATGAAACGGTCCAGCCCGAAGTATCCGAAGAAAAAAGAAACAAGCAGCATGTCGCCTGGGCTTTTGAAACGGGTTTTTACCAAAACCGCCTCTTTTTCAGGAGGAAGGTCGAGCAACCGGTGGATCGGTATTTCATAATCGGGGAATTTGCTTTCATTGGCAAGAAGGAACTTGTCTACTTTGTCTGCTTCCATATTATATTAAGTATTTCTTTGATACAAAATGATTCCTTTCCGTCCGATATGGTCTATCAAGTCCGGATTGGTCAGTCTGTGGAAAATGGACACGTCGAATTGATAGGGCAAAAGCAAGTCGTCTATGTCCAGCACGATCCGGTTCAGTTCACTGCGGGTCAATCGTTCGCCGACGAGCGTGATGTCCACGTCGGAAAAAGGCTTGTAGTTCCCTTTTGCACGCGAACCGTACAAGATGGCTCGTTCAATGTTTGGATACCGGTTGAAGACGGTTTCCAACCGGTTCCATTCCGTATCGCTTAAACCGTATTTCATTTGCTTGAAATTAAAGAAGACATTTTTTGCTCGAATTGTCTGAACAGCGGATAATAGATATGGACAATGTTGTCGTATATCTCTGTCGCCACTTCGTTGTTGTAATTGTGGGAGGTCAGATTGCGGTCGTTGATTGTTTCCATCCAACGTTTGTTTTCGACAAGTCCTATTTCCAGGGCTTTCCGAATAGCATCGCGTGACCCGTGGATATCTGTGTATCCTTGGTAGCCGGCGTAATCTTTCATGACTTTCCAAGCGAGTTCATGCGTGTATTCAAAACGTTGTATCAAGCCTTCTTGCAGGAGTTGGTCTATTTCTTCGTCTCTCTTTTGTTGTTCCGATAAAATATCGACCGCCTGTTGTAGTTTGAGCAATGCTTTTTGGTAATTGGAAAAGCGTTGTTGCCAACGTATATCTTGTTCTTCCATCTTGAATGATTTTTGTATGTGGCAAATATAGTTATTTTCCGTATCTTCGCCCTCCGATAATCATTAAAACAACAATCTTATGTTTTCAGGAATTGTAGAAGAAACAGCTCAGGTCGTGGCGATCGAGCATGATAAGGACAATATTCATATCACCATGAAATGTTCTTTTGTCGATGAATTGAAAATAGACCAGAGTGTGGCCCACAATGGCGTTTGCCTGACCGTGGTCCGCAAAGACGGCGACACATTCACTACTACAGCCATGCGCGAAACCCTGGAACGTTCCAACTTGGGGCTTCTGAAACCGGGTTCGCTCGTGAATCTGGAACGCAGCATGATGATGAACGGACGCCTGGACGGGCATATCGTGCAGGGGCATGTCGACCAGACCGCCGTTTGCACAAGCGTGGAAGATGCCAACGGAAGCTGGTATTATACGTTCGAATATCCGTTCGACAAGGAGATGGCCGGGCAGGGATATATAACCGTCGAGAAAGGTTCCGTCTGTGTCAACGGTGTGAGCCTGACCGTCTGCAATTCGAAGCAGAACAGTTTCCAGGTGGCGATCATTCCCTATACCCACGACAATACCAACTTCTGCCAGATCGAAAAAGGGACGGTTGTCAACCTCGAATTCGACATTGTCGGCAAGTATATCAGCAAAATGATGCAGTTCAAATGAAAGATCTCCTTTCTTAGGCAAGCAGGCGCCAAAGTGACCGGGTTTCCGATCCCGCGCGGCCGGTCGAAAAGTAGAAATTGCAGCGTATTCTGGAGGCGGCGTGTATCGCGCCGTCTGCTCTTTTGTCCTCTGTTTCGGTAGAGAGGGATAGAGGAAAGCATGGTCTGGAAATCATCGTTTATTGTTTTGCCTCTTCTTTAATAATACACCTCCGTTTCCAAACTCCCATCTTATAATAGATAAAGGTCACGATCAGCCCGATTGCGATGCTGATACCGATCGCCCACCAGATCCCGCAGCGTCCCAGCCAAGAACTGAGATAATAGGCGAGGGGAATACGGATCAGCCAGAGGCAGACCAGGCTGGTTATCATCGGGAACAAGGTGTCTCCGGCTCCCCTGAGCGCCCCGTTGTACACATTCAGCGCCCCGTGTACAATGAAGAAACCGCCGATAATCAGCAGATATTCCTTCCCGATCGCCACGACATCTGCGTCTTTCGTGAACACTTTCATCATTTCGTCGCCGAACAGGTAGACGGCGGCAAAAGTCAACAGTCCCAGGACTATATTCGTGTACATCGTAAACCGTACCCCCTTTTTCACCCGGTCCAGTTTCCCGGCTCCGATATTTTGTCCGCAGAAAGCCGCCAACGCCCCCGACAGGGTGAGGACGGCCTGCGTGATGATCGTGTCTATTTTCCCGGCGGCCCCGTAAGCCGTCAGCGTATTGGTCCCGAAGCTGTTCACGATCCCCAACAGGGCGATCAGTCCGAGGGCGATCGCGCATTGCTGTACGCTTGTCGGCAGTCCGATTTTAAGGCTCTCCCTGAACAGTTTCCAGTCGAACAGCATATCTTGTTTCTTGATGGACAGCAAGGGGTGTGTATTGTTTACATACGCTAAGGCGATACACATGCCGATCCCCTGCGAAATGACAGTCGCCCGTGCCGCCCCCTCGATGCCCCATTTGAACACGAGTATGAAAAGCAGGTCGAACGCAATGTTCAGGACAGTCGTGATCAGAATGAACAGCATAGGGCGGACAGACTCGCCCACGCCTCGCAAAATCGAAATGATGCTGTTGAAGGTCACGAACAGGAATGTCCCTCCTATGTAAATGCGGAAATAAGCCACCGCTTGCGGAATGACCTCTTCCGGCGTATTGGTCAGGCGGAAAACCGGCTCTGCGAAAATAATCCCCGCAATGGACAGTATCACGCCCCCGACTAACATGAAGATGAAGAATGAGGAGAACGCAAGTTGTACCTTCTGGTACTGTTTCGCTCCGAAAAGTTGTGAAATAACCACCGTTGTCCCGCTTCCGACACCGATCACGAACGAAATGATGAAGTAATAGATGAAGAAGGAGGCCGATACTGCCGCCAGCGCCTCTTTTCCCAGAAACTGTCCGACAATAATGCTGTCCGTTATGTTATAGAGCTGTTGCAGCAGATTCCCGATCAGCAACGGCAAAGCGAAGCGAACGATCACTTTCCATACCTTCCCCTCTGTCAGATCCGTATTCCCTTTTCTTTTATCCATCCCCTAATAATTGTCAATTTTCCATTGTCAATTGTTCAAAGGTCTTTCAACAAAATATTGTCATTCGCCTTAATCATGTCTTCGCGGGTTTTCAGCAAGGCTTTCCATTCTTTGCTGAACAACCGGGACGTGTCGATCTTGAAGTTTTCCGATCCGTATTCGTCCATGCGTGTCAGCAGGTAACTGACCGTGATCTTGTTTACGTCGATCGCCGGCTGGTAGTGGACGACCCGTTCGTCATCCCCGTAATTGACTTCGATAATAATATGTAGTTCGGTCAACTGGTAGAGTATCTGTGTCGTGATGCGGATCGGTATGCGGTAAGCGTCCGACAGTTCATCCGCCGTATAGGGCTTTTCCCCTTTCACGAACCGCTTGATGATCAGGGACGCGATCAGCAACGTGAGGAAATCTTTATATCGCCGGCTGATGTTCTTGCTGTCCCGTTCGAAACTGAACTTCTTCACGTTCTGGGATGCATACGAGATTTCCGCCCCGAACAGGCAGATCAGCCAGGACAGTTGCAACCACAGCAACAGCAAAGGCAGCGCGGCAAAGCTACCATAGATAGCATTGTATTTGCTCACCCAGATCTGCCCGCTGATGTAGATAAACTGGAAGAACTGGAAAGCGGTGCCTGACAGGAACCCGGCCACGAGGCCGTTCACGAATCGGACCTTTGTGTTGGGCAATGAAATGTAGAGTCCCGTAAATGCCAGGATCGTAATGATATAAGGCGTAATGTTCAGTATGAATTCGACCAGCGGAGTGAAGAAAAAGTACTGGTTGATAAATGAGTTCTGCAAAGTGGACAGGAAGATGGACAAACCGCTGGATGCCGTCATCAGGACCGGCAAAATCAGGAACAAGGCCAGATAGTCGGATAGCTTCCGGTACCACGGGCGCGATTTCTGTATCTGCCAGATATCGTTGAACGTGTCTTCTATGGACGAGATCAGGTTGACAACCGTATAAAACAGCATGATCAGGCCGACCCCGATGATCACGCCGCCCTGTGCCTGTTCCAGATAGCTTTCGACGAATTCGAAAGCCTTGGTCAACTCCGTCTCATGCCCGGGGAAATAGTCGAACAATTCCTGGCGTACGGTGTTCTGGAAGCCGAACCCTTTGGCTATCCCCAATAGAACCGCCAAAAGAGGCACGATGGACAGCAGGGTACTGTAGGTGAGGGCAGAGGCTTTCGTTTGAAGATTCTCGTTCTGAAACCCCCTGACGGCAAGAATGATGGTCTTGATGATGTTTATATAAAGTTCTTTCAGTCCGCTTACTTCATTTTCGGTGATCCGCCAAATGTCGTAAGTGACGAAACGGATCGTTCTTGTCAGTAAAGCGTTGATCCGTTCTCCGAGCGTCTTTTTACCGGTTGTTTTCATATATAATAAGTGCCAATAAATTAAATGTGCCGATATACCAATAGAAAACCATTTAATTGGCATATTGTTGAATTGGTATACTGGCACATTATAAAAAAGCAGTCTGCCTATAAGCCGGGTTCTGTACTCCCGCTTGCACGGGAGCGTCTGCCATTTATCTCGTCTTACTGTCACCAGTAAGCTTTAGCGGTCTACCCCCCGGCATCGGACGAGCAATCCTACATGCGCCGGTATACATGACCTTACAACCCATAAGACGTACGGCATCCTATATTGCTATAAGACCCGGTGAGCTCTTACCTCGCCTTTTCACCCTTACCGGACAGGTCCGGCGGTCGTTTTCTGTTACGCTACTCTGCCCTCGCGGACAGCTTCCCGTTAAGAAGTATGGTGCTCTCTGTTGCCCGGACGTTCCTCCCGTCCCGAAGGACGAGCGACAGACCGGCAGACTGCAATGGGACAAAGGTAATTCTTTTAATTGACAATTGAAAATGGATCACCACATCAAAATGGTTCGAGCAGGTTCTCTTTTGCTTTTTCTGCCAGTCTAATTTGTTTTCGATAATGTCATGTATCTGTTCGACGTTGTCGTGTATATGCTCGGTATTGTCGTATATGTTTTCGACAATGTCGAAAATAAAATGTATCGGCATCTAATGGCAGGTTCATGGGAAACATTCTGCCTTTCTTGCTGTTATATTATTGAATGTATGACCATTTGTCAGACGGTCGATTGTTAAAAAGGTACTTTGCATTACACAGTACTGTTAATCGCAGTTAAGCCCTTGCGGAGTGCCGTTAAAAGTGATAAAAAAACAGTCGCAAATGGAATAATCGCACGTTTTTTGAGTTTTCTTTGCCGAAAGAAAAATGTTAAATTTAAATGTTTGATAAAATAAAAAGAGTATGAAAAAGATGTGGAAAAATGTGCTTGGTATCGTTCTCGTAGCTGCAATCAGTGCGGGGGCGGCTGTTGGGACGAGTGCTTACCTGATTCATAAGAATCAACCGGTATATAGTGCTTCAGGCTCAGCAAATACCTTCAATCAGCCGATCCGGTTAGCCGGTTATAACACGGTTGCTGCAGAGAATACGGATTTTACTACGGCTGCAGAAAGTACGGTTCATGGCGTTGTGCATATTAAGGCCACGACAAATGCCAAACAATATGCCGACGGAGGCAATCAGCCGCAGTATGTCGATCCGTTCGAATACTTCTTCGGATTCGGAGGACGTGGAGGCGGAGGTTTCCAGCGTCCGCAACCGCAACCACGGGTAGGAGCCGGTTCCGGAGTGATCATTTCGACTGATGGATATATTATAACGAACAACCATGTGATCGATGGGGCAGACGAGCTGGAAGTGACATTGAATGACAACCGCAAGTTTGCTGCCAAATTGGTCGGAACCGATCCGACGACGGATATCGCTTTGCTTAAGATCGATGCGAAAGATCTTCCTACCATCCCGTTCGGCGATTCTGAAAAACTGAAAGTCGGAGAGTGGGTGTTGGCAGTCGGTAATCCGTTCAATCTTACTTCTACGGTTACGGCCGGTATTGTGAGTGCGAAAGGACGTGGCATCTCGATGGGAGGCGGAGACAAGAGCAAGATCGAATCGTTCATCCAGACCGATGCGGCCGTGAACCCCGGTAACAGCGGGGGAGCGCTGGTGAATACAAAAGGTGAATTGGTCGGTATCAATACCGCTATTTATTCCGAAACAGGAAACTTTGCCGGTTACTCGTTTGCAGTGCCTATCAGCATTGCAGGGAAAGTGGCAAACGACTTGAAACAGTTTGGTGCCGTACAGCGTGCTATTCTGGGTGTCCAGATTATGAGCGTGGGTGATATCGCCGACATGCTGGGCTATCCGAATCTGCCGGCTAAACAGAAAGATGAACTGAGCGCCCTGAAATCCAAGATAAAAGTTTCCGAAGGTGCATGTGTGGCTGATTTCGCGGACCGCAGTACTGCCAAGGAAGCCGGTATTGAAAAGGGTGACGTGATTGTTGCCGTAAATGGTGCAAAAGTAAAATCTGCGAATGCTTTGCAGGAACAGATCAGCAAATATCGTCCGGGTGACAAAGTGCAGGTAACTGTAGACCGTAACGGCAGCACCAAGACGTTTAATGTAGAACTTCGTAACGCACAGGGCAGCACTGCAGTAGTGAAAAGAGCCGCCGACAGCGCCGAAGTTTTGGGAGCCGCTTTCAGTGCGTTGACAAGCGAACAGAAACGTGAATTAGGTATAAGCTATGGTATTGAAGTAACCGGTTTGCTGAATGGTAAACTGAAAGATGCCGGTATCAAGAAAGGTTTCATCATCATGGTTGTAAACGATCAGAAGATTTCATCTCCTGAGCAGCTTGAAAAAATAGTTGACAAGGTTTTGAAAGGTAACAATGACGATCGTTACATCAATGATGATCGTTACATCGTAGTAAAAGGTTTCTATCCGAATAATGGACGTACGAAAGTATATGCTATAGATCTGGCTGAATAATAAAATAACGTTATATTCGTCTTATTTGGCGGGAAGATTGTTAAAGGTTTATAATTGGCTGGGTGTAGGGTGCATCCAGCCAATTCTGTCAATAAAAATAATATTATCTTTGCACCCTGATATTCTCAATATAAAATTATTGGATGAGACAGTTAAAGATCACAAAGTCCATTACCAATCGCGAAAGCGCTTCTCTTGACAAGTATCTTCAGGAAATAGGCCGGGAAGATCTGATCACAGTAGAAGAAGAAGTAGAATTGGCACAGGCTATCAAAAGAGGCGACCGGAGAGCATTGGAAAAATTAACCAGGGCAAATCTGCGTTTTGTTGTATCTGTAGCTAAGCAATATCAAAATCAGGGGTTAAGTTTACCAGACCTTATTAATGAAGGAAACCTGGGGTTGATTAAGGCGGCTGAGAAATTTGACGAAACCAGAGGTTTTAAGTTTATTTCCTATGCTGTGTGGTGGATTCGTCAATCTATTTTGCAAGCTTTGGCAGAACAGTCAAGAATCGTACGTCTCCCGTTGAATCAGGTTGGTTCGTTGAATAAAATCAGCAAAGCCTTCTCTAAATTTGAACAGGAAAACGAACGCAGACCTTCTCCTGAAGAACTTGCAGACGAACTGGATATTCCGGTAGATAAGATTTCGGATACCCTAAAAGTATCGGGAAGGCATATCTCAGTGGATGCTCCTTTCGTAGAAGGCGAAGACAACAGTCTTTTGGATGTGCTTGTTAACGATGACGCTCCTATCGCTGACCGGTCGTTGATGAACGAGTCATTGGCAAAAGAAATTGATCGAGCACTTGCTACATTAACCGAAAGAGAATGTGAGATAATCAAAATGTTTTTCGGTATTGGCTGTCAGGAAATGACATTGGAAGAGATTGGCGACAAATTTGGCCTCACAAGAGAGCGCGTCCGCCAGATCAAGGAAAAAGCAATTAGAAGATTAAGGCAAGGAACACGTAGCAAGCTCCTCAAATCGTATTTAGGTTAACCTCTTCGGAGGAAGACAAAAGGATTAAAAGCCTCTTATCCGTCAGGGTAGGGGGCTTTCCTTTTTTATTATTGTTTATGACTTAGGCTGGGTCTTTTCTTATACATATTATACACACATAAACGCCGTGTGTAAAGCCTGAAAATAGAGATGTGGATAAAGATGAAAAAAAGTTTCTATTGTAATAGTCAGTGGTTCAGAAGTTAACGTAAAAAGGTTGCAGACGGGAGAAAAAATAGTTGCAAAAATGTTTGGTGCGTATGTTGTAAAGCACTACTTTTGCATCCGCATTCGAGAGAGAGCGCAGGTGGTTAAATGATGAAACAAAAAACTTTTGAAAAAAGTTCCGAGAAAATTTGGAAGTTAAAATAAAAAGTTATTATCTTTGCACCCACGTTCGCTAAAAGAAAGCGAAAAAGTTCTTTGAAAGATTTACATATCAACAAGTAGTACAAGAGACGTAGAAATACGAAACATACCGTCAAGTACGGACTACGATAAATCACGAGATTCTGAGCAAAGGTATAAGAAACAATTTCAACAACGAAGAGTTTGATCCTGGCTCAGGATGAACGCTAGCGACAGGCTTAACACATGCAAGTCGAGGGGCAGCGGGGTGTAGCAATACACCGCCGGCGACCGG